>JAPLMO010000314.1 GCA_026386995.1 Planctomycetota bacterium
GGCTCTCCGCGGAAGGCTCGCCGCCGATGACGACGCGCTTGAACTCCTGCGGCCCCGCGGGGTATGGCCTGAAGGTGGCCCCGGCCATGCGGGCGACCCACGCGCGGTCGGTGGCGTCGATGATCACTTTGGCCAGCACGGCCTGTCGCCCCGCCCGGTTGGCCATCACGATGCCGCACGGCGCCCCGTCGCCGTCGCGCAGCAGGTCCGTGGCGTAGCAGCCGTAGAGGAAATCGACCTTGGCCTCGAGCAGAGCCTGGTCCAGGGTGCGCTTGATGTGCATCGGCTTGACGATGCGGGCGAAGTTTTTATCTGCGGGGGCCGCGGGGCGGTTGGCCTCGTAGGTGAAAGGCACGGCTCCGCCGCCGATAACGGCCGACGGGCCGACGTCCAGTGCGAAGAGTTTTCGCCCCAGCAGCGACGAGGGCCGCTCGCCCTCTTCCAGCCACAGCCGCAGCGTGCCGCACACGTCTTCGCCAAGGTACGGCCGCGGGGCGGCTAGGAACACCTTGGCCCCCGCCTGTGCGGCGGCGACGGCGGCCGAGACGGCGCCCCGGGCGGACTCGGCCACCACGGCCGGGGCGTCGGCGGCCGGCGCGACGCCGCTAAGGGCCAGCAGGGTTGCCAGGGCGAGGCTTGCGGTGTGCAAGATCATGGTTCGGGCCTTTCAGTCCGGGCATTCTGTGGTTCGCCGGCGTAACAAACCCCCCGCACCGCGGGGGGATGGGATGCGCAAGTGCGCGCCCTGCGCCTGAGCCGCGCGTCCAGCCGCCGGTGCCCTGCGCCTGCGCCCCGCACCCGTGCCACGGCATCCCCCGGCAGTGCCGGGGGTTTGTTGGCGCGGGGTCGCGGCCGGGCGGCCGCTACTCGCGCCACTCGAACGGCCGCGGGGCGATCAGGAACAGCCGCCGCAGCGCCACGTTGCACAACAGGCCCAGCGCCAGGAACGAACTCAGGAGGCTCGACCCGCCGTACGACATGAAGGGCAGCGGAATCCCCGTGATCGGCATCAGCCCGATACTCATCGCCATGTTTAGGAAACTCTGCGCTGCCACCAGGCCCACGACGCCCACCACCAGAAGTTTGCCGTAAGGCTCGGTGGTCGAGAAACTCACGTCCAACCCCAGGATGCAGAGAAGGCCGTACAGCAGCACCACGCCCAGCGCGCCCAGGAGGCCGAACTCCTCGGCCAGCGTCGGGAACAGGAAGTCCGTGTGAGCCTGCGGCAGGAATCCGTAGCGCGTCTGCGTGCCGCCGAGCCAGCCTTGCCCGGTCAGCCCGCCCGCCCCGACGGCGATCTTGGCCTGAAACAGTTGGTGGCCGGGATCGTTCAGGAGCGACCCGAAGAACATGCGCAGGGCGCTGAAACTCTCTGGGCCGGGACCGGCGTCCAGGGCCTCAAACAGACGCTGCCGCGCAAGGACGAACTCGGCCTTGTCCTTGCCCCACGAGACGGCAGTGGCCAGCCGCCAGAGCCGGAACCGCCACATCGAGGTGATCTCCTGGGCGAGTTGCGCCTGCTCGTCGGCGGTGAGGGCCGGTGCCAGGAACCTTTTGGCCTCTCGGCTCCGCTGCACCTCGCGAGCCCGCTGCGGGAGCAGCAGGGTATCTTCGGCTTGGGGAGAGTCTTGGCCCGTACGGACATCACCCGCGGCTTCCGCCGCGGGCTCGGGGGCCGCGGGCTCGGATGCTCCGCGCTCGGATGCGGCTGCCGCCTGGTCGGCCGCCTGGTCGCGGTGCTCGGCCAGCGCGAACCGCATCCGCTCCGCGCAGCCCGACAGGAGCCACGAGTCGATCCGCATCCGCTGGTAGCCTTTCATCGAGGAGTAGAAGACCGGCACCATCGCCAGGCCCATCAGGATGATCGCCAGCAGATGCTTGCGGCGGGCGCCTGCCGCAAACAGCATCAGAAAGAGCACCGGCAGGAACATCATCGCCGTCCCCAGGTCCGGCTGGTACAGCACCAGGGCCGTCGGCACCAGGGCCATCACAAAGGGCGTCAGCAGGCCCCTGAAGGTGCGGTAGTTCTTGCGGTACCGCAGGTAGTACGCCAATGCCATGATGAAGGCGATCTTGGTCAGTTCAGAGGGCTGGAACTTCATCACCCCGGGGATGCTGATCCAGGAGTAGGCGTTGTTTGTGGGGTAAATGATGCCCGGCAGTTCAAGGTCGAACCGCCGCATGACCGCCAGCATGGCGAGCAGGGCGATACTGACGCCGTACAGGGCGTAACTGTAGTGGGCCAGCCGCACGTAACTGGGCGCCAGCGTCAGGAGGAAGACCGCCAAACTGATGGCGAGGAAAACGACCTGCTTTTCCGCCAGGCCCCTGAGTTTGTCCGGGCAATCAGCCCGGCCGTCTGTGGCGGCGTAGATGCCCGCCAGGCCGAGGCCGACGAGGATCAGGGCCGCTGCCACCAGCAGCCACGGAAACCGGTACCAGTAATCGCTTCGGAGCATGATGCCTTACGCGGGTCGGCCGCTTTTCCAGCAGTTGCCGTTTGCCTTCGTAGGGGCAGCCCCATGTGGCTGCCCTGTGCCGTTCGAACTGCAGGGCGGCCACATAGGGCCGCCCCTACGAAAGGAACCGCCTTACGCGGGTCGCAGGAACTCGCCTTGTGGACGGGCCGCGCCCAAGTATAATGAACTCATGAATGCTTTGCCAGTGGCGGCGGGACAAGGTAATCGCGTGAGGCGTTTTTCGGCGGCGGCGGTCGCGGCGGCGCTTATCGCGCTGGCCTTGGCGGGTGGCTGCGCGCGGCGGGATGTTCTGACGGCCCGCCTCCGCGACGTGCCCGACGACTTCGCCCGCCGCGTGCTGTCCGATGCCATCTGGGCCGGCGGCGACATCTACCGCTGGGCTAGCCACACGACCCTGCGCCTCGAAGTGGTCCGGACCGACCACATCCCCGGCGCCGAGAGCCGGAGCGACGAGGTCTGGCTCCTGGACCTTGTGGGCGGCCGCGTGCGGATCGAAAAAACAGCCGTACAGCAGGTGACCGTCTACGACGGCGCCTCCTGGCGCGTCTTCGTCCAGGGCAAGGAAACGCGGGACCTGGAATCGCGGGCCCGGGCGGCCGGCGACGTTGCCGTTGTGCGTGGCCTGGCGACGCTGCCATTCTCCCTTCTGGACCCGAGCCTGAAGATCATTCACGTTGGCAGCCGCACCGGCCCGGGCGAGGCCCGCGCCTGGGACCGCCTCCTCGTTACAGCGCAGGCGGGGAGCGGCCTGGTGCCGGGCGACCGCACCCTGCTGGAATTCAGCAAGGACAAACGTCGCATCGACGCGGCCTGTATCACCTGGTCCGAGGAACCGTTCCTGGGCGGCAGTTACCGCGTGGAAATGGACGAGTGGTGGCCGACGGCCGACCTGGCGCTGGCCCGCCGCATGAGGTTTGCGCCGGTCAACGATAAAGGCGAGCCCGCCGGCCCGGTGCGATGGACGTTTGAGGTCCGCCGCGCCGCGTTTGACGTGCCCGTGGGCCTGACGGCGTTTTCGCAACCGTGAGGTGAATCGCTTGGCTGACGAGTGGCTGGAACCCGAAGACTTCCTGGAGCAGGCCGACCGGCTGCTGGAAGAGGGTGCCTCCGACGAGGCCCTGGCCCTCTGCCGCAAGGCCCTCGAGATCGACCCGCAGTCGCCCGATGCGCACGCGTTGGCCGGGCGGTGCCTGGCGTACTTGAACCGCGTCGACGAGGCGGAGCGCGAACTCCACCAGGCCATCGACTACGACCGCGATTGCGTCGACGCCTGGTTCGGCCTGGCCTTCGTCTCGTGGCTGCGGGCCGACGACCGCGAGGCGCTCGGCTATCTCCAGCGCGCCCGCCAACTGGCGCCCGAGGACGAAGCGGTCCTGGCCCAACTGATCGGCATCTACGGCAACCTCGGCCGCTTCGAGGAGGCCGAAGGGTTCTACAAGGAGACCGAGGAGTCGCACCCCGAGTCGGCCGAGATCACCTACCAGTGGGGCCTCGTCCTGGCCAAGCAGGGCCGCCACGACGAGGCGATCGAGGTCTGGCGCCGCGCCGTCGAGTGGGAAGAGGACTTCCCCGAAATCCACCTGTCGCTGGCCCGCGCGCTGGCCGCCAAGGGCGACCTCACCAAGGCACGCGAGGAACTCGCGCGCGAACTGGAACTCTACCCCGACTCGCGCGAGGCGCGGCTGGCGCTGGGCGGTTATCACATCCAGCGCGGCGACCTCCAGCGCGCCGTCAAGGTCTACGAGGAACTCCTGAAGGAGACCGAGGACGACCCGCGGGTCCACCTTGACCTGGGCATCGCCCTGATGCGCCTGGGGCGCACCGCCAAGGCCCGGCGGCACTTCCTGCGGGCCCTGGAACTCAGCCCCGGCGACCCCCTGATCCTGTCGCACCTCTCGGCCGTGCCGCACACCAAGACCGATATGTCGCGTGCCGCCCGCATGTTGCGCCGGGCCGTCCGGGCCGAGCCGCACCGCGACGAACTCTACCGCAACCTCTCCGCCCTCTTCGCGGGCGAGGGCCGGTTCACCGAGGCCGAGGAAGAACTCCGCCGCGCCATGGCCTTCTCCGGCCGCGCTCACGAACTGGAAAACGACCTCGGCGTCCTCCTGGCGATGCAGGGGAAGTTCGAGGACGCCCAGGAGGCGTTCGAGCGCGGCCTGCGTGCGCGGCCGGACGACCTGCCGCTACAGATAAACCTGGCGCTGATCGAGGCCGACCTGGGGCGACCCCAGGCCGCACTCGACCAACTCGCCGTCCTGGCGGAGAAGCATCCGGCCGATTTCGACTGCCTCGGCAACCTCGCGTCGCTCCTCCTGGAGACCGGGCGCAAGGAAGACTCGCTGGAGGTCGGGCGGCGGATGTGCGGGCTGGCGCCTTTCGATCCGCGCGGCTACTACCTGTCGGGCCGGGCACTGTACGACATGGGCCGCTATGAGGAGGCCGAGGAAGCCCTGGAGCGGGCCGGCCGCCTGGACCCGTTCCAGGTCGATACGCTGATCGCCCTTGGCCTCTGCCACGCGGCCCTCGGCCGGCGGCGCGAGTGCGTCCAGGTGCTGGAGCGTGCCCGCGGCCTGGCCCCGAACGATCCGGACGTGCTCTACAACCTCGGTCTGGCGTACGAAGACGCGGCCTCCGAGGGCGGCGGGGCCCCCGGCGTCGACGATGCCATCGCCCTGTACTATCGCGTGCTGGAACTCGCCCCGACCTACAAGGCCGCCCGCGAGCGGCTCGACGCGCTGGAGGAATAAGAATATAGCAACACTTGAGGAGGCCCCGTGAGAACGCCCGCCCTCGTGTTTGCGATCCTCACCTCGGCCGCCTGCGCCTCGGCCGCCCAGACGGTCCGCCTGCCGGTCACCAAGGACAACTCCATCGTCCTGGTGGATAAGGAGTGGCGCGACAACGCGGGCGGCCAGGGGCGCATCCGCATCAAGGGCAACCAGCACCTCGTGGCCATGATGTTCGATGTGGCGGCGATAAGGGGGCGGCTGGTTGAGTCGGCCGTGCTCGTCTGCCAAAAGGGCGATGCGGCCATCGACGGCCTGACGATCTCCACCATCCAGTGCGACTGGGACGAGATGAGGTCCAACTCGCTTTCGTCCGGCATGCAGGCCGCTGACGGCTGGGGTTACCTCGGCGCGCGGTTCCCGGCCGTCTGCGGCGGCAACGCCTTCTCGCTCGTCTGCCAGGCCAGGAGCGAGGTGAAGGACGGCGCGTACCGCTGGCCCGTGGCCCCCGACCTCGTGCACGCCCTGGCCACGGGCACGGCGTACGGCCTGGCGCTTCACGAATGGTCGGCCGATTACTCGCGCAACCCCACCATCTATTCGCGCGAGCAGAAGGGCAAAGAGCCGTACCTGGAGGTCACGCTTTCCGACGTCGTCGAACCCGACCCCGAGCCGGCGACGGACCTGAAGACCGAATACCGCAATAAGCACGACCTCGACTCTCAGCGCCTAGTGCTGCGCGCGCCGAAGAACGGCTTCGCTTACGAAGTGGTGGTCGAAGACGAACTGCGACCGCGCAATACCAAGCCGCTGCCGCGCTGGAACACGCCGCTTGTGCGGCCGGGCGAAGTGCAGGTCATCCCCATCCGCGACGTTTTGAATAAACGGCCATCGCCCTCTACCACGCGGCCAATATCTGTGACCACGGTCAATCGCCTGGGCAAACGCTCGGCGCCCGTCATCGGCCAGTGCCGGGATGGTGGATGGATTGTGTATGACTTTATGGCGTGGGACGAGTTGCCGCAGGCGGGCCGGCCGCCGCAAGGCTTGGCCGTCATTCCGCTGGAAGACAAGTACGACGCCGCCGGCAACCCCGTCGGCGACCTGCCGCCGGACTACCAGGTGCGCAACGAGGTTTTCGACGGCCGGACGATTCGCCTGGCGGCCGCGCGCGGCGAGGTCGTGGGATTCCAGGCGCTCATAAAGCGCGGCCCCGAGCCCGCCGCGGGAGCGGCGGGATACAAAGTCCGCGTCGCGTGCGACCTGCCGGGCGTGCGGGTCGAAGTGTACCGCGCGGTGTATGTCCAGTGCGAGGGCGGGCGGCGGATACCCGACCCGCTCGTGCCGCTCGCCCCGACCGAAGAGATTGTGCTTTCGGCCGACGAGGCCACGCCCGTCTGCGTTGACGTGTACGTGCCGTTTGATTTTGCGCCGCCCGAGGTCAAGGGCACGCTGAAACTCTCCGACGGCCGCACGCTGCCGATTCTCCTGGCGGTCCGCAACTTCGCCCTGCCGCGCGAGGCGTCGTTTGCGTGCGAGATGAACGCCTACGGCCTGCCCGATAAGACCAGCGAATTTTATCGCATCCAGCAGATCGCCTACGACCACCAGGTGCACGCCAACATCCTTGCGTACGGGCACAGTTCCACCGCGCCGGGGGCGAGGAAGTCCAATATCGACATGGTGCTCGATACAACAGCGGGAATCGGGATTCGGGAATCGGGATTCGGGGTTGGGAAATCGGAATCTGGCGGGGCGAAGTCGTCTTCCCCGAATCCCGAGTCCCGAGTCCCAAATCCCGCCGTTGCCCCCCGCCGCATGGACGAGAAACGCTACAACGCCATCGCCCCCGGCGCCAGGCACGGCTTCTGGGACGACTTCGCCCAGGCCTTCGGGCCGTATTTGTCGGGGGCGTGCTTCAAGGGCGGCTGGCGCGGGCCGGTGGCCGCGCCGGGGTTCTACCTGACGTTCCACGAGAGTTGGCCGCTGAAGGTCCGCGAGTTTACGAGCGGCGACCCCGATGCCTACGAAGCCTTCAAGGCCAAGCCCGTGTATGCCGAAACGTTCGTTGCCGTGCTGCGGGACTTCATCGACCGCGCCGCCCGCGAGGGCTGGGGGCGCGCGGGATTCCAGGTGTACCTCAATAACAAAGGGTCGCTCGGCGACCAGAACAAGGCCCCGTGGATCCTCGACGAGCCAACCAGTTACTGGGACTACCGCGCCCTGGCGTACTACGCCGACCTCGTGCGGCAGGCCAAGGGCGAAAAGTGCCCGGTCAACGTCCAATTTCGCATCGACATCTCGCGGCCGGAGTTCGACCGCGGGCAACTCTGGGGCAAGGCCGACCTGTGGGTCGTTGCCTCAAGCGCGTTCCGCGAGTATCACCGCCTCGTCGCCGACCAGATAGAGCGGACGGGCCTGAAGGTCTGGGTCTACGGAACCACCAACAAGGTCGAGGAGAGCAACCGGACCGTGCAGGCGTGGGTGCTGGACGCCTACCGCGGCGGGGCGCGCGGCATAGTGCCGTGGCAGACGGTCAACAAGGACGGCTCGGCCATGACCAAGGCCGACCAACTCGGCCTTTTCATCTTTACGAAGGATGCCGACGGCAGACCTGTCATCCGCCACTCGATGCGCCTGGCCGCCTACCGGCGGGCGGAGCAGGACGTGGAGTACCTGGAACTTCTTCGGCGCAGACCGGGCGAGACGGACCACGGCATAAACCTCCTTGTCTCGCACTACGTCAACTTCAGCGGCGCCGTCCGCACCGCCTACGCCGAGGACGCCGGCACGCCCGAGTACTCGAAGGTTACCCCGAAGTCGCTGCGCCAGTTGCGCGAGGTCGCGGCGATGATTCTTTCGAGGCCTGAATGACCTATCCCCCACAACTCGACGACACCGAGCGCACCGTCAGCGTGCCCTCTACGCGCTGGTGGCGGCGGCTGCTGGCGTTCGTCGGGCCGGCGTACATGGTCTCGGTCGGGTACATGGACCCCGGCAACTGGGCGACCGACATCGCGGGCGGCTCGCAGTTCGGTTACACGCTCTTGTGGGTGCTGGTGCTGGCCAGTTTGACAGCGATCCTGCTCCAGACGCTCTCGGCGCGGCTGGGTCTCGTGACGGGCCACGACCTGGCGCAGGCCTGCCGCGATGAGTACCCGCCGGCGGTCCGCTACGTCCTTTTCGTGCTGACCGAGATCGCCATCGTTGCCACCGACCTGGCCGAGGCGCTCGGGTCGGCCATCGGCCTGAACCTTCTGACGGGCATCCCGGTGCTGTGGGCGGTGGTCATCACGGCGGGCGACGTGCTTCTCTTGCTGGTGATCCAGCGATTTGGCATCCGCAAGATGGAAGGCGTGATCGTCGCCCTGATCTCGGTCATCGGGGCGTGCTTCCTCGTGGAGATTTTCCTGAGCCGGCCCGAGTGGGGCGGCGTGCTGCGCGGCCTCAGGCCCGCGCCGATGTCGCCCGAGCAACTTTACATCGCCATCGGCATCCTCGGCGCCACCGTTATGCCGCACAACCTGTACCTGCACTCGTCGCTGGTGCAGAGCCGCGACGTGGCCCGCACCCGCGGGGGTGTTGCCCAGGCTTGCCGCTATAACCTCGTCGACTCGACCGTGGCGCTGGGTGGGGCGATGCTCGTGAACGCCGCCATCCTGATCGTTGCGGCGGCCGCGTTCTGGCGCCGCGGCATCGAGGTGACGGAACTTCAGCAGGCGCACGGCCTGCTTGAAGGGCTTCTCGGGTCGTCGCTGGCGCCGATCGCGTTCGCCGTCGCCCTCATCGCGGCGGGCCAGAGTTCGACCGTCACGGGGACGCTCGCCGGCCAGATCACGATGGAAGGTTTCTTGAGGTTCCGCATGCGCCCCTGGTTGCGGCGGCTGGCGACGCGCCTCGTTGCGGTCGTGCCGGCGGTGGCCGTCATCGCGGCTGTCGGCGAGGGGGGCGTGTACCGCCTCCTGATCCTCAGCCAGGTGATCCTGAGCCTGCAACTGCCGTTCGCCGTCGTCCCGCTGATTAGATTCACGAGCAGCCGGCGCAAGATGGGGCCGTTTACAAGCCCCGGCTGGCTCCGGGCACTGGCATGGCTTGCGGCGGCGGCCATCGTGGGCCTGAACGGGTGGCTCCTCTACTACCAACTTGCCGAGTGGACGGCGGCCGCCGGGCCGTACGGGACGGCCCTGGCTGCGGCAGGGATTGCCGTGGCGGCGGGGTTGGGCGGGTTGCTGCTCTGGCTGGCGCTTCGGCGCGAGACGGCCGCCCAGGAGAAGGCGCCGGTCTCGGCCGAAAGGATAGTCGCGGCCGCCAAGAAGGCCCCCAAGCCGTTCCGCCGCATCGGCGTCGCCCTGGAGGCCCGCCCGACCGATGCCGACATACTGGCCGAGGCGATCGACCTGGCGGCCGCGCACCACGCGGAACTCGTCCTGATGCACGTCGTCGAGGGCGTGGGCGGCCAGTGGTACGGCCCACAGACCGGCGACCTGGAGGGCCGCGCCGACGAGGAGTACCTTGCGGCTGTAGCCGAGCGCCTGCGGACGGAGTTGGCCGGCCGCACGGTCGCGGGCGTCCGGTACGTCGTCGGCTACGGCGACGTGCCGCGCGCCATCATCCGCCTCGTGCGCGAGCAAGGTGTGGATTTCCTCGTGATGGGCGGCCACGGGCACCGGCGGCTGGGCGACCTGCTGCACGGCGAGACGATCCAGCGCGTGCGGCACGGACTGGAGATACCGGTCCTTGCGATCCGAGAGCGCACGTAGGGTGGGTGCTGTGCACCGTACGTGTTTAGCGTGCCAGGCAAGAGTTGTCATTCTGAGCGAGCGAGAGCGAGCGAAGAATCTCGGCCGCCCGAACGGCGAGATTCTTCGGCCCCGTAAACGGGGCCTCAGAATGACAGCGCTAAACACATACTGTGCACCCACCCCACATCTTGAATGAGGCACACCGCGCGGTTTTTCCTTTCACCTGCCGGCGTCGCACGTTAGATTACCCGTCAGCCGTCGAGCGGTTCCGGGCCATTTAATAGGAGGCATGAACCTATGAGCATGCCGGGTCACATCCGTTTTCGCCTGAGCGTCATGATGTTCCTTGAGCTTGCCGTCTGGGGCGCATGGTTCAGCGTGGGGTTCAGTTACCTGACCAGCGGGTTCGGTTCCGGCAACGCCGCCCAACTGTTCGGCCTGTTCTGGCTGGCGTGTATCGTGTCGCCGTTCGTTGGCGGGCAGATCGCCGACCGCTGGTTCCCGACGCAGTATTTCCTGGCGATCGCGCACCTGGCGGGGGGCGTGCTTCTGCTGCTGATGGCCCGCGAGACCGATGTCACGACCATGTACGTCCTGATGGCCGCCTACGTGCTGCTGTACACGCCGACGCTGCCGCTGGTGAACTCGCTGGCGTTCCATCACCTGAAGGACCCGGACCGCGAGTTCGGCGGCATCCGGGTCTTCGGGACGCTGGGCTGGATCGCCGCGGGCGTGGGCCTGACGCTGTGGCGGCACCTGTGCGACCCGGCGTTCGCGGATGCGCTGGGCGGCTTCCGCCTGACGGGCGAGTGGTTCGGCAAGTTGTGGGAGTTATGGTGGGGGCCGACGGGCGCGTGCGTGAAGGGCGACCTGTTCCTCCTGGCCGGCGGATGCTCGCTCCTGTACGGCCTGTTCGCCTTGGCGCTGCCGAAGACGCCGCCCAGGAAGTCGGCCGAGAACCCGCTGGCGTTCCTCGGGGCGCTGAAGTTGCTGAAGGACCCGAGTTTCGCGGTGTTCCTGGCCATCGCGTTCGTGGTGACAACGGAACTCCAGTTCTACTTCATGCTCACGTACGACTTCTTCACCAAGTCACTCGGCATATCGGAGGCCAACACGCAGGCCGTGATGACGGTCGCCCAGTTGGCCGAGGTCGTGGCGATGTGGTGGCTCTTGCCGATCGCGATCAAAAAGATCGGCCTGAAGTGGACCCTGGCGCTGGGCGTCATAGCGTGGCCGCTAAGGTACGTCATCTTCGCCATCGGCCAGCCGACGTGGCTGGTGGTGGCGGCCCTCGGGTTCCACGGGTTCGGCTACGCGTTCTTCTTTGTGGCCAGCCAGATTTATGTCAACAACGCCGCCCACTCCGACATCCGGGCCTCGGCCCAGAGCCTGCTGACCCTGGTCACGCTGGGCGTGGGCATGTGGCTCGGCACGATGCTGACCGGATTCATCAAGGGTTACTTTACGGTAGGCGAGGGGGCGGCGGCCGTAACCGACTGGACCGCCGTCTTCCTCGTGCCGTGCGCCCTGACGGCGGCCTGCGCGGTGGCGTACCTCGTGTTCTTCAAGCCGCCCGCGACTCAGTTGAAGGCCGGGGGGGAAGCGGTGTAGCGGGTATACGCAGGTGGGTGGCATGGTCACGCTGTTTGCGTGACCATGTTGGCCGGATTGTAGCGCGGGGGTTTATCCCCTGCGTGGTCCAACGCTGGGCACAAGGCCCCGCGCTACGGCGGGCGCCCTAACGAGCACTCGCCACGGCGGCCGCCCCGGCCGACCAAGGAACGGGCAGTGAGAAAATCGGCATTGTGATCCCCCGAAAACCTCGGAAACGGGACTAAGCCAATGCTAATCGAACAGTCCCGCTGGACCTATGCGGCAGATCATTTTCTGAGGCATAGTTATGATCCTGTTAGGCTTTTGCCGCAGTACGTGCTTGTACCATGGATGTGCATGCGGCGATCAGACGGCACGCTGCTTTGGGATCGGCGCATTCGCCGCGCCAACACGATTATGGGCATTCAGGATGGCGTTATCGTCGCATCCGAAGTACGGTCTGATGGTCCTTGGACTCTCCATTTCGGATGCTATGGAATTGACCTGGAAACGGGTGACATGCTATGGGCGTCCCATCGCGATGGGTTATACGGGGCCATTGTCCGCGCCCTAGATTATCTGCCCGGCTTCACGAATGAACTGCGAGACACACCCCATGAAATCCGCGCCGGCGAGGTCATTTGTAAGAGCGGACGAGTACTTGATCTCAGGACAGGCCGGTTGTTGAGGCGTATGTCTCGTGATGCCCTGCCGCCGTACAGGGAGCGTACTGATCCCGCAACGCAGCTTTACAATACCAGACCTGATCGAATCATAACAACAGTCGTAGACAAGCGAGGCTGTCGTGTGAAGGGCGAGGCAGCACCAGTGCCCCCCGTTGCGGTTGCCGACGACCGCTTTGTCTCCTGTTGCCCACCCACGAGTGCTTGTGCTCCCACCAGTCGTAAGCACGGCGCGGACGACATCGTGCTTTACGGGACGGATAGCCGCGGGATGTTGACGTGGGTCTTCCAACTTTCCGAAACAGGCTACCATTGCCAAACTAACTTTTACTCTTATCGGCTTGCCCGTCCGTTTGTGTACTTCGTCGTTTCTGAAGCCGAAGTGTACGTTCCGATCAATCCGGGCAAGCCTAGGTATGCCAGGTACAACCCCGCAAGGTGGCACATTCTCACGGTTGACGCGCGGACAGGAAAAATGATCCAAGACATTATCCTGGGTCAGTGCAATGAACAACCCGCCCGACTTGAGGATGTTGACGAAGGCGGAGCCTTATTCAGTCTCGATAACCGACGTCTTGTGTATTATGAACGGATTCCGACGGAAATGTGATGGTGTATAATTCGGGGACACCAATTTAGTGTGTTGCCCCCCGCTTCCTGGCGCGCCTCGAAAAGCAACTGTCGCTGCGGGTCGGGAGACCCGCCGCGCAAAGTGGCGTTGTGGCGGCCGGTGCGGCCGCGTGTTACGGTTCCAGGTCCAGCGCGACGACGGTGACGTCGTCGGCCAGGTGGTCGCCGCCGGTGGCGGCCCGGACGCTGTCGAAGACCGAATCCAGCAGGGCCTCGATGGGCAGAAGCGCCGAGGACCGGATCACCTCCAGCAACTTTTCCGGCTCGGCCCGCCGGCCCGGTTCGACCCGCTCGGCGCCGTCGGTGTAGAGGATCAGCCGGTCGCCGGGGGCCAGGCGCCGCTCGTATGCCTCGAACGTGGCGTCGGCGAAGATGCCCAAGAGCGGCCCGTCGCCGTCCAGCATCTCCAGCGAGCCGGTCGGCCCGAGAAGGACCGGCTTGGGATGCCCGGCGCGGGCGTACAGGCAACTGCGGGCTTCCTCGTCGTAGATGCCGTAAATCATGGTGATGAACGGCGTGTCCTGGAGTTGGGCCGACAATAGGTCCGCGTTCAGCAGGGCCAGGGATTCCTGCGGCGGAATGAGTTCGTAGTGCTTGCCCTCGATCCGCTTGGTCTGAAGGCTCTTCTTGACAAAGACCGTCAGCAGGGCCGCCGGAATGCCGTGACCGACGGCGTCGGCGATGTAGAACCCCACGTGCCGCTCGTCCAGGCGGAACACATCGTAGAAATCCCCCGCGACCCACGCGGCGGGCTCGAGGCGTGCGGCAAACCGGGCGCCGCTCACGTCCGGCATGCGCCGCGGCAGAAAGTCCATCTGCAGGCGCTGGGCCAGGCGCAGTTGCTCGTCCAGGTGGCGCGTATGCTCGCGCAGACGCCGGATGGCCGCCCCGGCCGACCGCTTGGCCGACACGAGGGTCGCCAG
>JAPLMO010000083.1 GCA_026386995.1 Planctomycetota bacterium
CATTCCACATAAAATGCGCCCCTGCAGGGTAGTCGGCGGTCTTCTACGACGACTCAATAGCCTGCTCGTAGTACAGCAAGTGTGCCATCTCGACGTCGGTCTGCACGTGCGTGTAACCGACATCGACGTGGGAGTGCGGCAGGATATAGACGACCCATTTGCGGACGGGTTTCAGCCGAATCTCTTCCGTCGCGAGCGTCTTGCCATCGGCTTCCACGGTGACAGCAACGGTCGTTTCCTTTTCGACCGCTGCGACGGGGACGTCGATGGTCTGCTCGCCTTGACGCAGCGTGGCCTTGACCGGTTCGCCGCCCGCGACGCGCACGAGCGCCTCGCTCTCCGCGCCCATGTGCCGCACGGTCACATGGACCACCTGGCACACCTTGCCGGCCTTTTCGACCAGCACAGGCGCCGATTTCAGGTAGCGGAAGGTCGTTGACTTCATCGCAGCCGGCGCAAGTTCGGCCCCAGCGGGCGCCACGAGCGACACGTAGTCGTAAAGCACCCAACTGCCCGCCTCCGAGGCGATCGCGATCTCGTTGTCGCCGGCCTTCAGGAGATCGGCCGGGAAGGTCACGTCCCAGCGGTGCGGCCTGCCTTTCGCGGGTTGGCCGGACACCGACTCGTCGCCGCCGCCGGGCGGCATCTTCTTGGCGCCCACCTGCTTACCGTTGACCATTATGCGAAGTTCGGGCGGGCTCTTGCTGTGGGTGTCGAGAAGGTCGATCCGTAGCGTGCAGGCGCCTTCCTTCGGAAGCGACTTCAGGCCGAAGAGAATGGTGAACGCGTGCGGGCGGCTGCCGGCCCAGGCGTCCGCCGGGCCGGGATGCACGTAGGGCCAGTCGCGTTTGGAATCGCTCTGGCCGATGCCAAAGAGCGGATCATCCTTGAACTGGCTGTAACCGCCAGGCGCGAGCGCGAACTCGGCCGTCTTGCCGTCGGGCTTGCCGATCTGCCAGAGGGGCGGCGCAGGCTCGGCGGCAAACAGCGCCGATCCAGCGCTCAACGCAAACACACACGCAAAGGCGAAAAGCATCAAACGTTTCATGCTACGGACCTTCCGTTTCGCAATGTAGGGTAGGCGCTGTGCACCCACGTCCTTTGTCACAAAAAACGTCACAAATGGTGGGTGCATAGCACCCACCCTACATGACTTCACCTCGCTGGGTGCGAGCGCCAACCCCACACAACTACAGATGCCACGGCGCCCGCATCGGCTGGTCGACGAGGCGGTTGGCCTCTTCGTCGCCAATGAAATGCAGCGTCACGGGGTCGAACCGCAGTTTACGGCCAGTGCGGATCGCGCAGTTCGCCAGGTGCACCAGGAAGTTGCTGCGCATGCCGTTCGTTTCGCAGAGGCCGAACTTGCGGCGCGTCCGCACGCTCTCGGCAAACTCGCTGATCTGCGGCTCGGGTTGCGGCAGGGTCGGCAGCGCGTCGGCGAGGTCCGCCGGGTCGGTCTTCATCCCCTTGTAGAGCTTGCCCTTCGGCCCTTCGATGTACGGCTTGCCCTCGGTCTCGTTCGCGCCCCAGTCGCCGGACTCCAGGATGATGCGGCAGCCATCCTCATATTTCATCTCGACGCGGCCCCAGATGCCCACGGCTTCGGGGTCCGTCGGCCACGGCGCCCACGCCTGCACTTCCACGGGGCTCGTGTCGTCCTTGCCCAGAATGTACTGGACCGGGTCGAGGTAATGCTGCCCCATGTCGGCCAGGCCGCCGCCATCGTAGTCCCAGTAGCCGCGGAAACTGCCGTGCGTGCGGTGAGGGTGATACGGCTTGACGGGCGCGGGGCCCAGCCACAGGTCGTAGTCGAACGGAGGCGGCACGGGTTGCGGCTCGAGGTGCGCCTGGCCGCTCCACATCTTGACCTTCCAGTCGAAGCCCGTGAAGCGGCTGACGCGAACCGTCAGCGGCCACCCCAGCAGACCCGACGCCGCCAGTTGCTTGATCGGCTTGACGGGCGTGCCGAACCCGTAGAACCCGCTGTGCAGGCGGAACCACGTGTTCAGGCGGAACATGCGACCATAGCGCTGGACGGCCTCGACCACCGGCCGGCCCTCGCCGATCGTGCGGGTCATGGGCTTCTCGCACCAGATGTCGCAGCCCGCCTGGGCGGCCATCACGCTCATGACGGCGTGCCAGTGCGGCGGGGTGGCGATGT
>JAPLMO010000272.1 GCA_026386995.1 Planctomycetota bacterium
GGGGCGGCACACCCCCGCCGTCCAGCGTCAGTATTGCGGCAACACCGGCAAGATCGACAATTGCGTGGTGGGGGTGCATTGGGCCTACGTGGCCGGGGACTTTCAATGTCTGATGGACAGCGACCTGTTCCTGCCGGAGGCCTGGGCCAACGATTCGCTCCGTCGCCGGGCGGCGGTGATTCCCGACGAGGTGGCGTATCGCAAGAAAACGCGGATCGCGTTGGACCAGGTCGGCCGGGCGCTGAGGAATGGCCTTCGCGTGGCAGCCTGGACGTTCGACGAGTGGTACGGGCAGGACCGGGAGTTCCTCGACGGGATGGACGCCTTAGGCCAGAGTTACATCGGGCAGGTGCCGTCGGACTTTTTCGGCTGGCTGCGTCCGCCGCAGGTACTGATCAAGCCGGCCGGCGGAGCGTCGGGAAAACGGCGTTTTCTGCGGCTGGCCCGCAAGACGTTGCCGGCCTGCGCGGTGAAGAACCTGGTGCGGCACTCGCCGCTCTTCACCCGGCAAAAGTGGAAGCGGTTCCGGGTCAAGGACGGGGAGAACGGACCGATGGTCTGGGAGGTCAAGGTCAGCCACTTCTATCGCAAGCACGGCCCCGACGGATTGCCGGGACCGACGCACACGCTGATCGTGGCCCGCAACGTGCTCCAGCCCGATGAACTCAAATACTTCCTGTCGAACCTGGTGCCTGGGCGGGACGGCCTGACGCTGGAATGGCTGTTGTGGGCGGCCTTCTCGCGGTTCCCGGTGGAGCGGTGTTTTGAACTGGGCAAACGAGACCTGGGCCTGGACCATTTTGAGATGCGCACCTGGCGCGGCATCCACCGGCACCTGTATGTCAGCCAACTCAGCCTGCTGATTTGCGCCCGGGTTCATCAACGCCTCAGAGAAAAAAACGACCGATTCGCTCTACCTGACCGTCGAGCATGTGCACGAGGCGGCCTGCACCTGGCTGGAAGCCCAGACCTTTCCGCCCCGCGGTCGAGCGGCGATCTACCAGAAGGCGGCCGACCTGATCGCCTATTACCAGCGCCGCAACCGAGAGGCCCGCAAGGCTCACCGCAGGCACACCTTGCGGCGGCTGCACCAGTTGGGTATCAAACTCGGCTGCCTGAACCGCTGTGTGCCTCATGACCTCTGACTATGTCGCGCTGTGGTATTAGTTCAGCGGTGGAATGTCCAGCGCGGGACCGTCCAGGTCCAGTTTCACGATGGTGTCAATCTCCTGGCGGGACTGGGCCGGCACTTGGATCGTCAGGCCGCGGTCGTCCTGCTTGACTTCGATCGTACCGCCTGTGAGCAACGAGGCAGCCAGCACTTTCTTGGGCAGGTTCGGCAGCGTGATCGTGTCGCCGCTCCAATTCAAGACGTGGATGTAGACGGTGTTGCCCTTGCGGGTGCTGGCGATGTCCTGCATCGGCTTGTAGGGACCGCCGCGCGTGCCGTACACGCTCTGACCGTACTGCTTCAGCCAGGCACCGATCTCGCGGAAGCGTTCCACCTGTCGCGGCTCGATCTGCCCATCGGGCATCGGGTTGGTGTTCAGCGCCAAGTTGCCGTCGCCCGCCGCGCAGCGGACCAGGATGTCGATGCACTCTTTTAGCGTCTTGATCTGATCGTTGGGCTTCCAGGACCACTGCGTGCCCAGGGTGATGCAGCTTTCCCACGGGCGATGCGTCTGGAACTTGCCGATCTGCTGTTCCGGCGTATCGAAGTCGCCCGGCAGGCCGAGGCGATTGTTGATGATCAAGTGCGGCTGCAGGCCGCGGGCCATCTTGAACAACTGGACGCTGTTCCAGTCCCCCGGCTTGCCGCCCAGATCGAACCACAGCCCGTCGATCAGGCCGTAGTTGGTCAGCAACTCGCGGACCTGACCGTGGAGGAACTCGATGTAACGGTCGTGCCGATCCGTGCCGTAGTCGGGGTGATGCCAGTCGGGCTGAGAATAATAGACGATGAGTTTCAGGCCGGCCTTGTGGCAGGCGTCGGCAACGCGCCTCATCACGTCCACTTTCCAGGCTGACTCGGGGCCGGTACTCCGGTACTCAGTGAGATTCGTGTCGTAGAGGCAAAAACCGTCGTGGTGCTTGACCAGAAAGATCATGTACTTAGCGCCCATGTCGCCTGCCACCCGAACCCACTCATCGGCGTTGAACTTGTCGGGCTTCCACTTCTTGTAGAGGTTGTCGTAGACGTCCTTCGGCGTCTTTCCCTCGCCACCCCAGGGAACTTTGCGGCTGCCGGTGGGCGGGGCCTGCCGCGACCAGCCGATCTCCTCGCCCGTCAGCGACACGGGGCCCCAGCAGACGAACATCCCCAGCCGCATGTCCTTCCAGGCTTGCACAACCTCCGGCCGAGCGCGCAGCAAGTCGTCCCCGGCATTTCCCCAAGCGGCGGAAGTTGCCACGACCGTCACAACCAAAACTGCAGTCCAGCGATATTTCCCGGTTCTCATGTGGTGTGTTGGTCCACCGATTTTCGTGCCCTTCGCATGGCGGCGCAACCTGTTTATTCGTCGTCACTTATGTTAGCCTCCGACCCGCCTGCTCACAACTTCTTTCGGAGGCTGATTTGCCCGAAAACCACGGTTGTCTGAACCTGCTTCTCCCCGATCACCGGAACCGCCACGTCAAGTCCGCCCTGCTCCATGTCATTTCCCCGGCGTGGCTCGCCTGTGTCCACACGTGGGCGTGGGCCGCCGGAAGCCTTGGCACACGCGTCGGCCAGGAGGTTGTCGCAGATAACGCCCGCTGACACCCGTCACTCGCACTGCAGGCCACAGACGGAATTTGCGGGACGCACAGATCATGGTTTCCGATGACGCCCCCTTCCCTATAAGGTTCTCCGCCCGCAGCACTTCTTGTACTTCGTCCCGCTGCCACAGGGGCAGGGGTCGTTGCGGCCGATCTTCGGCGAACTGTTGACGATGGGGAGGCCATCGGTCCAGTCGTCGTCCTCGACGGGTTCGATCCCATCGAGCGACAGGGGCATTTGCGAATCGGCAACCGGCTCGGCCTCGGCCTCGTGCGTAAGCCCCAACTCGCTAAGCATGGCCTGGCGGGGAACCTGAATGGGCGCCGGCCCCATGGGATTCGGTATCGTGCGGATCATCATCGTGATCTGCTGGCGGCCGGCGGCGGTCTTGCAGGTCTGTCGCGGCGTCTTGCCGCCGAGGACCGGCAAGGGCGTGTCGAGCCACTCCATGTACCGTTTCTCGAACATCTCCTGCAGCGCGACCGCCATTTCAGGAGGGATCTCTTCGGGCTCCGACTTCGCGATCCGCTCATCCATCGGGCGGTCCTCGTCGGCTTCGTCCATGCGGCGGGTCGTGACGTTGCGGAAGACGACGCCCGGTAGCGTCTCCAACCACTTGCGGGCCCTGGCAAACCGCTCTGACGAGTTGACGGTCAGCACCAGTTCGTCGCCGACGAATTCGATCCGGCCAAGCGTGACCGGCCCGCCGAGCATCTTGGCGCCCCGGCCCGTCTTCTTGAGCAAGACGAACTCATCGTTCACTTCGTCGTGCTCGATGTCCTTACGCCGAAGGAGCGCCTGGAGGACCTCCGCCGGGCCGGCCACGCTGAACGAGGCCGTGTGCCACAACATATCGTCTCCGTCGGTGTTGCACAGGTGCGGCCGGAAGTTCTCTTGCCACTCGTCTGCCCAGTCCCACAGCCAGCCGAAAACATGGGCGCCGGCGCAGAGGCCGTCGCGCGTGAATTCCAGGCCACAATCTTCAAGGAAGTCCACAGCCTCCATGCCCATCCCAGCCCCGAGCGGCGGCCCCGCCAGTTCAATGAAGTGGAAACGCCCAGCCCCAAATGTGCGGGCGGCCAAGAACGGGCCGTCCTCAATATTCTCGGACATGAGCAGGTCATGTACGGTCACTGTCCCGCCCAGGAGGACGTCTTCCAAGTCAACCGTGCCGGCCCTCGGATCGTGGCCGGCCACGCGATACAGGGTCGGGTGCGCTTCGATTCGAGCCCTCAGCAGCATCGCCTCGGCTTCAGGAAGGCCCTTGGCCAGCATCTCCTCGGCGTACGTCTTGCTCTTGCGGGTGGAGCGGTAGTCCAGGATCGCCCATGTCGAGTAGGACATGACCACGCCCCGCTGCTGGTGGGCCTCGAAGAAGTCCCGCAGGTCGTCCCGGCCAAAGTACCGCTTGACGGCGCGGGACGACCTGATCCGCTTGTCGAACTTGAGGGCATCGGCAAACCGTGTGCTCACGCGGCGGTCCGCTTCCTTCCAGCCCGCCAGGTCGTCCGGCGCGGGAATCCTGTCCTCCGCAGCGCCCGGCGCCTCAAGGTGCCCGGCGAACGGCGGCAGCCTGCGGACGAGGAACTCGTCCAAGCCGGCGATGATCTTCTGAAGTTTTGGAATCGTCGGCATGTATATGCATTTAACGCCCACCCGCTCCAGGAGGGGTTTCATCGCATCATGGAGCGCCTGGCTCGAAAAAACGATCTCTCGCGGCAGGCCCTTGCGGCCGGCGAGGCCGCCGCTGCGGAAGGTCTCCACCAGAGCGTCGACGGCCTTGCGGCCTTCGTCCACGAAGACGGCCCGGGCCTGGAGGACGCGTTCGCTCGCATCATCCGCCACCAGCAGCAGTTGAAGACTTCGGTCGTCGCCCTGGATGCCGGCGGGGATGATCGGCAGGCCGACCAGCCACGTCGCATCAAGGCGCGGCAGGCGCGACAGGTCGGGCATCTCCGCGCTCAGGGGCGACACCGGAGACGACTCGGCGGCGGCCAGCAACGGGGGCGATTCCGGGGACAGCCACCGCTCCCGCGCCACGGAGATCTGCGGGGCCACAGGGTCGCCGCTGAGATGCAGCGTGCACACTCCCTCTTCGTCTTCGAGCCGGGCCGGCGTCAGCAGGTTCTTGCGGTCCGCCTCGACGGCCCCGCGGAGGACCATCAGGAGGAGCCTCAAGTCTGATTCGTCCGGAAAATGCGGTTGTCGGCCAGGACGCTTGACCACGAAGTGCGGTGTCGGCGCATCGTACTTCGGGTGGAGGCCGGCCTCGCGCACCAGCGCCTGGGCCTCTGGCGGCAGGTCGCCGAACGGATCCATGCTGAAGCCCAGCATGTCCGCCCGTTCCATCACATCATCCCCCACGTCGGCGGGATCCCAAAGCGCGGCCAGGCACGCCGCAGCCTTCTCTCCCCTGAAAAGCGACAGGCCGAACTCCTCCCCCGCGTCGCCCAATACGATGCCCAGCATCGACTCATCCTGGTCGGAGACCCCAACGGCAAAGCAGTCGAAGTTGGTAAACCTTGTCCAGAGCCGACGACCGTTGAAATCGGCGGCGGCCTGCATAACATCACGTACGAGGTCTTGGGGATGCACGTTTTCCTCGCTGTCCGGGGTTGCCCATCGCAGCCAGGCGGATTCTCCCCGCGGCGAGCGATAAAGTCAAACTGTAAAGGGCGGCGCAAAACTGCGGCGGGTGGCGGACGGCTGATTCGCGGTTTCTGCGTCGCATTGACTAGCCTCCATAAACTGCCAACGCGATCATAGCGCAGGTTTGCACCCGCTCAAGCGAGAAACGAAAAATTCCGGCGTGTGCCGGTCCAATTGTCATAAAACGCATTTTGCGGCGGCGGACGGCGGAGAAGGAAAAGTCGTAAGTCTTTGACGTGACTAAACTTAAGATGGCGTCCCCAAGAGGAGTCGAACCTCTAACCTTTGGCTCCGGAGGCCAACGCTCTATCCAATTGAGCTATGGGGACGCCCGTAAACCCCATTCTAAACGCTCCGGCGCGGGTGTCAATGCCTTGCAGCCAATCCGGCCTTGATTTCCGGCCGCCTTATCCGCTAGCATACGTCGGGCGGAAACCATCCATGAGAATCATTGCCGGAATACATCGCACGCGCCAGATCGACGCACCGGAGGGCCTAACGACCCGTCCGATGACCGACCGCGTGCGCGAGAACCTCTTCAACCTCCTGGGCGACACGGTCGGCGGCGCGACGGTGCTGGACCTGTTCTGCGGCTCGGGGGCGCTGGGCCTGGAGGCCCTCAGCCGCGGGGCGGCACGGGGCACGTTCGTCGATGCCGACCTGGCGGCCGTCAATGTGGTCGAAGCCAACTGCCGGCGGCTGGGTTTAGAGAAGCAGGCGCGGATCCTGCGGCGCGACGTACTGCACCCCGGGCCGTGGATTCGCCCGGTCGGCGCGAAGGATTACACGCTCGTCTTCGTCGATCCGCCGTACAAGATGTCAGCCGACCCGCAGGGACAGGCCCAACTGGCCGCCATGGCCCAGACGCTCGTGCAACTGGAGTGCATCGCACGCGGGGCTCTGGTGATGTTGCGGGCGGAGCGCGGCACGCGCGTCGGCCTGCCGTGGGCGGGTTTCGAACTTGTGGACGGGCGGTCCTACGGGACCACGACGCTGTACCTGATGACCTACGCGGGCGGAGCATAGAAGATGGTGGGTGCGTGCACATGTTCAGCGTGTGGCACGCGCCGCGGTAGCGGGTGTGGCACGGCTGGCTTGTCCAGCCGTGGGAAACGTCGCGGGCCTTCCGCCACGGCTGGACAAGCCAGCCGTGCCACACCACGATGCGGGCGGAGAAGCGAAGTAGCGGCAAGAACAGGCGGACGCGAATGACGCGAACCACGGCGGCGAATCCCCAGGCCCTCTACCGCTACCTCGACCCCGAGACGCTCCACCGGCTGGGCAACATCAACGTGGTCGCCCGGTCGGTCGTCGAGGGGTTCATCTCGGGCCTGCACCGCAGCCCCCACCACGGTTTCTCGGTCGAGTTCTCCGAGCACCGCCCCTACACGCCAGGCGACGAACTGCGGCACCTGGACTGGGTCGCCTACGCCAAGACCAACCGCTTCTACATCAAACAGTACGAGCAGGAGACCAACCTGCGGGCCTACATCCTGCTGGACTGCTCCGCCTCGATGAACTATTCCAGCGGCAAGGGCCTGACGAAACTGGAGTACGGATCGTTCCTAGCCGCGACGCTGGCGTACCTGATGAGCCGCCAGCAGGACGTCGTGGGCCTCGTGGCGTTCGACCGCAAGATCCGCCTCCACATGCCGCCCGGCGGGTCGCCGGCCCACATCAACGAAATGTGCCGGCGGCTGGAGGGCCTGACCAGCGACGGGGTCACAAGCCTCGCCAAGCCGTTCCACGACCTGGCCGAGATGATCAAGCGCCGCGGCCTCATCATCGTCATCAGCGACCTTTACGACAACGAGGACGAGGTCATCCGGGCACTCAGGCACTTCCGGCACAAGAAGCACGGCCTCATCCTCTTTCACATCTTCGACCAGGCCGAACTGGAGTTCCCCTTCACCAAACTGACGCAGTTCATCGACCTGGAGACCCATGAGAAGTACCAGGTGGACCCAAAGGCGGTGCGCGAGGCGTACCTGACGGAACTGCGGGCGTTCATCGACCGCTACAAGAAGGCGTGCTCCGATTCCGACACCGAGTACGTCCTGGCCGACACAAGCGTGCCGTACGGCCTGCTCCTCAGGTCTTACCTGGCGCGGCGGCAACGGATGCGGTAAGGGCTGTCATTCTGAGGACCCGCGAGCGGGTCCGAAGAATCTCGCCTTTGGCACGAGGTGACAACGAGATTCTTCGCTTCGCTCAGAGCCTGTGATTTTTTCGCGCGCTTTTTTAGGACAAGGGCGCTATAACTGTGGCCATGAACAATCACGAGATCGAAGCGGGCCGTGAAGTCGGGCCGAAGGTGCGGTTGCGGAAGCCGG
>JAPLMO010000372.1 GCA_026386995.1 Planctomycetota bacterium
AGGGCACGTACACGATGGAGCTTTCGCACTACGAGCCTGTGCCGCCTTTCGTCCAGCAGCAAATCATCGGTTCGGCGACCAAGGCGAAGGAGGAAGACGAGTAACCGTAGGGCGTCACTTGCGAGGGTGGCATGGTCACGCTGTTGCGTGACCATGTGCCTCAAACGGCGCCTGGCGCGTCACGACGACATGGTCACGCAACAGCGTGACCATGCCACCCCGCCACGGCTACAGCATCGCGTCCAAGAGGCCCGGAGGCAACGGGAAGCCGCCCAGGAGTTTCGTCATGGCCTCGCGCTGGAGGTCCTTGGCCCTGGCCATCGCCTGGCCGAGGGCGCCTTTGACCATCTCTTCCAGCAGGGCCACGTTTGCGGCGTCGACGGCCGCAGGGTCGATCCTCAGGCTGACGAGTTCCTGCCGACCGTTGATCGCAACGGTGACCTTACCATCACCGGAAGAACCCAGAACGGTCTGGCGCTCAAGGTCGCCCTGTACCTGGGCCATACGCTCCTTCAGGGAGCCGAAGTCCCGCATCATTCCGAGCATGTCACCGATACCGGTCATTGCGTTGGCTGCCTTTCGCGAAAGTACCTTCGTACTACAGCGCCACTTGTGGCGTGGCAATGAACACATCCTCTTGCAGTAACCGAACTTACGCGCCGTAGCGCGGGGCCTTGTGCCCCGCGTAGGGCCGCGCGGGGGATAAACCCCGCGTTACAATCTTACGCGCCGTGACGCACACCTACTCGCCCTTTCGGATGATCCGGCCATTGAAGAGGCGGACCGTCTTCTGAACGAGGGGATCGTCTGCGGCGTCGGGACGGGGCTGCTCTTGCAACCTGGCGGCTTCAACGGCCGCCGCCGGGCCTACTGTCTTTTTTTTTTCGTCCGCCGCGGGCGGGGGCGCCGGCCGCACGGGAGCGAGGCTGACCCCGGCCTTACGGTCGGGGCCCGCCGGCGGCGCAGCGCCGCGAAGCGACCGCTGCACGGTCTCCAGTTTTGCGAGGACCTGCGGCAGGGTCTCCATCTCGGAGGCCGCGGCCATCCGCACGAGGGCCAGTTCGGCAATCGGCCGCGGGTCAACGACCCAGCGGGCGCGGGTGCGGGCCTCGCCCAGGTATCCCATCCAGGCCACCAGCGCGGGGACGGAGAGTTTCTCGGCGGTGGCCGCAAGGGCCTTGCGGTCGGGGCCGAAAACGTCCAGCAGTTCCGCCTCCTGGCCGCAGGTCTTGACGACCAGCAGGTCCCGGACCTGGCGTATCAGTTGCTCCAGAATCACGAGGAAGTCGACGCCGCCGGCCAGCAGTTCCGCCAGGGCCGCGAGGGCCTTGCCGGTCTCCCCGGCCGCACAGGCCGAGAGGACCGCCAGCACCTTCTCGCCGGAAGCGGCGCCGACCGTCTGGCGTACGGCCTCAAGCGTGACCTGTCCGTCGCCGACGGCGATGACCTGGTCCAGAAGGGTCATGGCGTCGCGGACGCTGCCGCGCCCCGCCCTCGCGACCGCCAAGACGGCCTCCGGCTCGGCCTTGATCTTCTCGCGCTTGAGGATGTCCTTCAGGTGCCCGGCGATGCGTTCGGTCGGGACCGCCCGGAAATCGAACCGCTGGCACCGCGAGAGGACCGTCGCGGGCAGGCGCTCCGGCTCGGTCGTGGCGAAGATGAACTTGACGTGCTCGGGCGGCTCTTCCAAGGTCTTCAGGAGCGCGTTGAAGGCGCTCTTGGAGAGCATGTGCACTTCGTCGATGTAGTAAATCTTAAAGTGCGCTCGCGCCGGGCGGTAATGGGCGTTCTCGCGGATGACACGGATGTCCTCGACGAGGTTGTTAGAGGCGCCGTCGATCTCCAGGACGTCCATGTCGTCACCGCGATGGATGGCCTGGCAGATGTCGCACTTGCCGCATGGCTCGGGCGTGGGGCCCTTCTCGCAGTTCAAGGCCCGCGCGAGGATCCGCGCCATGGTGGTCTTGCCCACGCCGCGCGTCCCGGCAAAAAGGTACGCATGGGCGACGCGGTTCTGCGAGATGGCATTCTTGAGGGCCTTGGCAATAGGCTCCTGTCCGATGACCTCGTCGAAGGTCATCGAGCGGTAGCGGCGGGCCAGAACGGTGTAGGCCATAAGCGAACCCCGAACGTCAAATGCAGAAGGCAGAATTCAGAATGCAGAATGCAGAACCCAAGCGGCTCCGCCGCCATTCTGCATTCTCCATTCTTCATTCTGCATTATGAACAAGTGGCCGTGCACCCCTGGTCGACAAACGGCGTCCGTCGGGTGACGACTTCCGTGGCTCCGGCCAGATAGCCCCACGGCGCATGAGCCTTCCGACTTAGGGCTGCTGCCTTCCGGCCCTGACCCGGTTCGCCAGCGACCCATCGCATGGGATCCGACCCTCAACGCTCGGTGAGCCGCTCCCGTATGGACCCCGCAGCCTCGCAGGGGAATTCCGCCCTGCTAGAGCGGGTTGCAGGTATAGAGGACCGCTAACCCTCCGCCTAGCACGGCCACTTGTCCGTGTCCGGCCGCGCGCACGCAAACCGCATACCGCGCCGGACGCTGGCATGCAGTATACCAGCGCAATCGGACAAAGCAAGCCAAGGCCGGATTGAAGTTATGGCATTCAGCCCCCGCTGAATGCAGTATTTAGCCCCCGGTGAATACACCGGGGGCGGCGCGGCGACAGGCGCACCCCGCGCACCGCCCCCCGTGTATTCACGGGGGGCTAAATAAGGCAGCGGCGGGTCACCCTTGCGGCAGGAAAAGGGCAAAGCACGCGCCGTCGCCGGGGCGGGGGATGAGCGTGAGGTCG
Source organism: Planctomycetota bacterium (assembly GCA_026386995.1). The sequence goes on from JAPLMO010000372.1 coordinate 2,805, forward strand.
CCGCCCATGTCGCGGGCCAGGCGCCGGCTGAGCGCCAGGCCCAGCCCGACGCCGGGGGCGGAGTTGGCGGCGTCGCGGGCAGACTTTGAGAACGGGCGGAACAGCCGCCGCGCATCGCGGGCCGAGATGCCCGGCCCGTGATCGCAGACCTTCAGGACCGCCCTGCCCCCCGCCGCCTCGGCCACGAGGTGGATGCGTTTGTCGGCCGCGCCCGCGGCGTACTTGCACGCGTTGTCGACAAGGTTGAAGAGAATCTGCTCGACGGCAGAGGGGTCGGCACGGACGGTCGCATCGGCGCCGTTTTCGGTGACCAACTCGAAGCCCGCCTGCCCGGCCCGCTCGGCCAGGCGCGGGCCGATGCGGCCGACGAGGTCCGCCAGCCCGACGGTCTCGGTGCGGCCGCGGGCCCGGCCGCGCTCCAGCCGCGCGTACGAAAGAACGTTCTCCACCAGGTGCACCAGGCGCTCGGACTCGCGCCTGAGCGTGTCGAGGTACCGCAGGCGCTTGGTATCATCGGTCACCATGCCGCCCGCGAGCATCTCGGAGTACATGCGGAACGTCGTCAGCGGGGTGCGCAGTTCGTGCGTGACGGCCGAGACGAACGCGGCCCGGCGCTCGCTCAGGGCCACGGTCCCCCAGAGCAGCACGGCCACCGCCACGCCCGCCAGCACGACGCACGCCCACGCGACGATGAGCGACAGACCCAGGGGCGACAGGCCTTCCTCGGTCTCAGGGGCCACGGCCCCGGGCACCAGGCGCACCGGCAGCGTGGCAAGGAGGCGCCCCGGCTCTTCCATGTAGCCCTCGCGGCCCATGAGACTGCTGATGTCGCTCGATCGCCACCCGGACCGGTCCGCCGCCGTATCCGGCCGCACGGGCGCGAGGTCGGCCTGCGGCACGAGGTCCTTGACGCTCTCCAAGAGCCACTGCCGGATGGCGGGCCAGTCCAGCCACGCGCCTTGGATGTACTCGCGGCCGCCGACGGAGACGCGGCGGGCCAGGACGAGTTCGCCGCCCAGCCAGACGGCCTTCATGACACCCTCGCGCACATCGGCGAGGGCGACAAAGCGGTTTATGCCGGCATTGTTGTCGATGTTGGTGAACGGGTTGGTGAGCGTGTTGGCGGCCATCTGCTGGTAGGTCTGTGCCCGGGCCTGGTATTCCTTGATGTTCCGCTGGTTCTGCCTCTGCGCTATCGTTCCCTGCTGCTGCGCGGGCTGATTGACCTGATCTTCCTGCTGGAAGGCGGAGTTCTGAGCGTCGTTGTTCCAATTGGCGCCCATGGTGAGGGCCGGCGCGGGCAGCGGCCTATCGGCGGGACCAGGCAGTTCCGCCGCCAGTTTCTTTAAGTCAACGAGCGGCTTCAGTTGCACCAGCAGCGCGGCGGCCGTCTCAATCTGGTCGCGCGTGGCGTACGCCAGCAGGGGCGCCCCTTTGCCGGGGGTCTCGGCGGGGGCCTGCGGCGAAGTGAGCGCACCGTCGGGGCCGAACTGGAAGTGCAACCGGATGTACGGCGACGTCTCGACCAGGATGGGAGACGGGACGAAAAGTTCCCCCTTCCCGACCTCCCTGTTGTACATCCGCGCGTACGAGCGGTCGGGCGAGTAGAAGGCGGTGTACTCGAAGTACGGCCGCGTGGCCTCCTGCGCCACCAGCGACACCAGGGCCGACTCCATCCGCCACAGCGCCAGCCGCACGGTCTCTTCCTGTATCGCCTGGCGGTCGAGGCGCAGCACCTGGTGGCTGGTCCAGCCGAGTGCGGCCAGGACCACCGCCAGGCAGGCGATGAACACCAAGCCGATTTGCCAGGGTCGATGCATTTTCAACCTTCACCGAACATGTAGCCGACGCCGCGCACGGTCAGGATAATCGCAGGCTCATCGGGATCGTCGTGGAGTTTTTCGCGCAGCCGCGCGATGTGCATGTCGATCGTCCGCGTATCTATGCCGCGCGGGTCCAGGCGCCAGACCCGCGTGAGGATTTCGTCGCGCGAGATCGCGCGGCCGGGGTTGGCGGCCAGATACTTAAGGAGGGTGACCTCGCGGTCAGTGAGTTCCTCGCGTTTGCCGCCGGCCAGGCGGACCTCCCGCCGCGCCAGGTCGGCCACGCCGCCGGGGAACTTGACCTTTGCGACATCGTCCGGCCGCTCGGGGCTGCGCCTCATCACCGCCTCGATGCGGGCCAGCAGTTCCTTCACGCTGAACGGCTTGACGATGTAGTCGTCGGCCCCGAGACGCAGGCCCTTGACGCGGTCGCGCTCTTCGCCGCGGGCCGTCAGGATGATCACCGGCAGCGTCGGGCGCGCGGCACGGACGGCCTTGAGTATCTCCAGGCCGTCCGGGCCGGGCAGAACGAGGTCCAGCAGGATGAGGTCGCACTCGGCGTCGACGGCCAGGGCCTTGCCCTTGTGGCCGTCGGGGGCCTCCAGGGGCGTGTAGCCGGCGAACTCGATGGCATCGACGATGCCCTGGCGTATGGCGGCGTCGTCTTCGACTACCAGGATTGTGCGATTGTGCATTTTATCACGCTCGAAGATGCCCCGCACTTTGCGCGGCGGGTCTGAAGGGCCTGTTGCCCAACTGCCTTTCATGTAGGGTGGGTGCTATGCACCCACCATTTTAACTTTCATGTAGGGTGGGTGCTATGCACCCACCATTTTAACGTAAAGACAACAGCATTGGTGGGTGCATAGCACCCACCCTACATGTTGGGCAACATGCCCAGGAGACCCACCGCGCAAATGCCCAAGCCACGCCGCGGGCTCAAGACATCATAATCATCCCCAGAGGTAATGCCAAGTATAGTCCAGGTCGATGCTCTTGCCGGGCTCGATCTTGACCTTCCAGGTGATGCGTCCGATGCCGTTGAACTCATACCACCACGGGGCCCAGGAGTGCCACGCCCACCAACTGGGCAGGCCGTCGGCATTGGCCCAGCCGCCCTCGGCCCACGAGATCTGTTCGACCGCGCCGTCCTGGCCCGCGCCGTCGAGGATGCCCAGGATGTGCCGCGTGACCTCCACTTCGACCGCCTGGTCGCGGTGATTGACAAGGTGCACCGTGCCGGCCAGGTTGATGCGATCAAACTTCTGGTTGTGCCAGTTGGCGGCGTTGGGTGTGCGGCCGGTCTCCTTGTCCTTCTTTTCGACGGCGATATCGACAGCGGTGGTGACTTCCAGGTTGCCAATCGCGCCGATGGCGGTGTACTTCATCATCCCCTGCGCAAGGACCTTGCCGTCGCGGAAGATCATGGCCGGGGCGGTCGTCAGCGGATGCTCGCTCTTATTGGTCAGGCGCAGGTTGTGCATGGCCTTCGGCGACGCCATGAGGCGGGCAAGTTCCAGTTGCTGGTCGGAGTTGAAGTGCTGGCGTGCCTCGGGCGGCGGCCCGAACGGAAGGTCCAGCCGATAGATGTCCTTGTAGGCCAGTTCGTATTCCGCCACAGGCACGACCATCCGCTCGCCCTTCTTCAGCGTGATGTGATCGACCGTAAACACGAAGAGATCCTCGGTCTTGCGGCCGACGGCGATCTCCGGCCCCAGATCCATGACCCTTGCGGCCAGGGCCTCGTCTGCACGGCCGAGCGAATCAGAATTGCGGTTGTCCAGCCGCTGCGTCATGATCGAGTTCGAGAAGGCGTTCGCCGTTCGCGCCTCCGGCTGGAAGTGGCTCGACAACTGGGCCACCGCCTGCTGGAGTGAAATCGGGTCCACCGTGTCCTTGAAAGCAAACGTCGGCACGCCGATCACGAGGTGTGCCTTGACGTCCTTTAAGTCCGCCAACTCGTTCAGGAGCGTGGCCTGGAGTTTGATGCGGGCCTTGCCCTTGCCGTCGATCTCGACGCGGTAGTTGGAAATCCACCGTATGCCGCGCTGGACGTACATCATGCCGACGGCGGCCGTCTCGGGCGGCTTGCGGCCGGCCCAGTCGAACTGGAGGGTGAGAAGGTTGCGGAACTCCTCGGCGGCGACGTCCGGCGCCGGCCCGTCGAGGAAGGTGACCTCGTCGATGTTGGCGATGGGGACGGCCCGGGTGCCTTCGGTGGTCTTCAGGAGGACGATGCCGCCCTTCTGCGGCAGACGCTCTTCGGTCCCCGGGGGGCTGGTGCGGGAAAGTTCCTCGCTGGTGCGGGTGGGGATGCCCAGGATGACGGCCTCGTAGACCTCCGGGGGGTTCTTTTCGCCCTTGGCGGCCTCGCGGATGCGCACCTTGGCGCCGACGTTGCCCTCAAGGAGTTCCGGAATCGCCAGGGCGGTCCGCTTGACGGTCGTCAGGCGGCGGCCGGCCGTGACGGTGGTCAGTTTGACCTTCGGGTCAGCCGAGTACGGCCAGAACGTGCCCAGGACCGGGGCCGGCAGGTAGTCGAGGACGACGCGGCCGGCGGCGTCGGTCGCGGCTTTCCCCTCGTGCAGGACGAAGGCGTGGCCATCCTTGAAGACCGTGACCTCCTTGATCGGCAGGTCGGCCGCCACGCGCGGCTCGGCCGGGGCGGCGGAGGACACCGCGGCGGCCATACCCAGGAGGGCCGTCAGGAGAGCGATTACTTTCGTCGGGTGCATCATGGCAAGTTCCTTTCACTTCCGCGGGCAAGCGCCCGGCCGCCTCCGGCCCGGCGCCGCCTGCACCTTTACCTATACTATCGCACACGGAGGCGGGGCCGTGGGTAACAGTCTTGTAACAAGCCGGGGGGGCATAGGGGTTTCCCCGTATGGCAAATCGCGGCTTTTCCACATGGGGATGAAGCGGGGTCCCACGGATTGTGGCCGGCGCGAAGCGCGGCTCTAATAGAGTCGTTGCATGTGACGCATGACGGAAAGGCGCGCGAAGCAAGGAACGCGAACGTGACCCGGTGGAATGGTGTTGTAAATACGTTGATGGGCCGTTGCGGTAAGGCGCTGCTTTCGGGCTGGTTGCGGGCCGGGGGCTGTGCCGCGCATCCATGCGGCACAGCCCCGGTTCCCTTGGCCGTGGAAGCCAATATCCGCCGACGGCCGGGCAGCCGGTAAAGGGGGAGATATGGCGCCCGTCTGTGTCGGGCCATACTGATTACGTCATTCATCCGGTCCGCCGCCTGGAGGGAGCGGCGGGCCGGAACTCAAATACGCCGGGGTAAGAAGGGCGGACGGTAAAGATGGGACGGCGCGGCAGGCCGAGAGTCTGCCGCGCCCGCACCCTATGAACAACCGATGCCTGAACAGAGGATAATCCCATGAGATCCGCCTTCATCGCGATAGCAATCGTAGCCGGGGTCCTGGCCGCGGTGTTGCCGGCCGCTCGGGCCGCGGCCCCAGGGCCGCCTGCCCCTGCATCGCCGGGCGCATCGGTTGCGCCAATCGCGCCGCCCGGGGCCGGGCAGCCCTCTGGCCCGCCTGACGCTGCGCCTGCGCCAATCGCGCCGCCCGTGGCCGGGCAGCCCCCTGCCCAGCCTGCCGCTACGCCTGCGCCGAGCGCGCCGCCGAGCAGCCCTGCCAAACCGCCCCCTGCCGGGCCGCCGCCTGCAAAACCTGCCGGCCCGCCGAGCGTTGCGCCGCCACCCGTCCAGTACCCTTCAAGGAGCGCCATGCGGGCAAGCCGGTTCGCACCCCTCGCGGGGCCTGCAGCGGGCGCCGGACCCGCCGGCTCGCCGCCGGACCAAGCGGCCGGCGCCATTGCCGCCATCACCGCCTCGGAGCCCGACAAGGAAGGCATGATCAAGATCAACTTCCCGGAGAACCTCGAGGTGCGGGTGCTCATCGATTACGTCAGCAAGCGGACCGGGGTAAATATCCTTTACGATGAGACGCTCGTTAAGCAGAAGGTAACGGTGTCGTCGCCCGTTCATATTCCGCAGACCTCGCTCCTGGGTCTCCTCCAGAGCATTCTGAAAATGGCGGGCCTTACCCTCGTGGACGCCGAGCAGCCGGGCTGGAAGAAGGTCGTGGCAGCCCGCGACATGCTCGTCTCCGCCAAGGGCGTGGAGAAAGACCTCGGCCGGCTCCAGATCGCCGAGGGCGCCGGGGTGATGACCCAGGCGTTCCAACTCCAGCACACGGCGCCCACCGCCATCGAGCCGCTCATCAAACCGTTCCTCAGTTCGCCGGGGGGCAACAGTTTCGCCATCCCGGGCAAGAACCTCGTCCTCGTGACCGACTACGTGTCGAACCTGAAACGCGTCGCCTCGGTGGTCGCACTGGCCGACACGCCCGGCCTGAAACCGGTCATTCGGTTCATCCCCGTCAAACACGTCGACGCCGACGCCGTCGCCAGGCAGGTCCAGGGGCTACTGAAGGACAAGCAACAGGCGGTCGACCCGGCAGGCAAGCCGGCCGAGCCCAAGGTGTCGCTCCAGGCCGACATGCGGACCGGCCAGGTCGTCGTGATCGCCACGGAAGGGAGCGAGACGGAGGCGATCGAACTCATAAAGGCCCTCGATGTCGCCTCCGAATCGCCGGACCAGAGCGGCATCGGGTTCTACAAGTTGATGAACTCGACCGCGGCCGACGTCCTGGCGACCATCCGGGCCATGGAAGGCGGCAAAGAGGCCGGCTCAGCGCAGGCCCCGCCGCTGGGCCCGACCGAGAACCAGTTCTCGGGGCCGAACTATCCGCCCCCCGCGCTCGGGTCACCGCTGCCCACGCCGCCAACGTACACAGCGCCCGCCCCGCCGGGAGTGGGCGGTACGATGCCCACGGCCCTCGCGGCGCCGCCGGGCGCCATGACAACGCCCTCGATGGGCGGGGGTGCCGGGACGAGCGGCTCGCCAGGCGCCGGGACCGCTGGCACGTCCTCCTTCAGCCAGCAGCCCCAGGCGGCCACCTCGTTCAGGACCAAGGAGGCCGTCGTAACGGCCGACCCGAACACCAACAGCATCATCGTGATCGGCCCGCCCACCGTGCAGAAGATGTACAAGCAACTGATCGCCATGCTGGACCGCCGCCGGCCCCAGGTCATGCTTGAGGTCACCTTAGTGACGCTCGACACCTCGAACGGCTTTGAACTGGGCGTGGAACTCTCGAAGTCCGACACCGTCGGAAAGAACGGCAACACCCTGGTCTTCAGTTCCTTCGGCCTGAGCACGATGGACTTGAAGACCGGCCTGCCGACGCTCGTGCCGGGGGCGGGCTTCAACGGCATCCTCATCGACCCCAACACCATCAATGCGGTAGTTCACGCGGTGGCGACCAGTTCAAAGGCCGAGGTCCTTTCGGCCCCGAAGATCCTGGTGAACGACAACGCCACGGCCACGCTGTCGAGCATCGCCGAGTCGCCGTTCACAAGCATCAACGCGTCGCAGACCGTGTCGACCACCAGTTTCGCCGGCTACGCGTCGGCGGGCACGACGATCACCGTCACGCCGCACATCGCCGAAGGCGACCACCTGCAACTGAGGTACTCCGTGACGCTGAACTCCTTCACGGGCCATGGCGCCGCGGGCATCCCCCCGCCCCGCCAGACCAACGTCCTGACGAGCGAAGTGACCGTGCCGGACGGCTACTGCGTCATCGTCGGGGGTCTCAACCGCAAGAACGACAGCGACACGGTCACCAAGGTGCCGCTGCTGGGAGACATACCGATCCTGGAGTTCTTCTTCGGCCTGCACAACAAGCAGGCGAGCCAGAGCACCCTGTTCGTGTTCCTGCGGCCGATCATCCTCAGGGATGACCTGTTTGAAGATCTTAAATATCTCTCGGAGCGTGACCTGAAGGTGGCCAGACTGGCGCCGAACTGCCCCGTGAGCAAACCGATGACGATGGACTAAAGGGGGTGGCATGGCCACGCTTTTGCGTGGCCATGTGGCGGCACGACAGGCGCATGGCCACGCAAAAGCGTGGCCATGCCACCCGACAAGGTGAACGATGACGGCAATGGCAACAGTCAACGAGCGGTTCGCCGAGGCCCTAAAACGGCGCCTGAACGGCCAGTACGAAGCCGTTTTCGGCCAGGGCCGCGCGTGCGTCTCCGCGGCCGAGGCCCGCCGCCTGAACGTCGACGAAGAAACGGTCGCCCGGGCCTCGGCCGAGGCGTTGGGCGTTTGCTGCGCCGAGTGCCTCCGCCAGCGCGCCGTCAGCCGCGAATTCACCGCGGCCGTGCCGATCGCGTTCGCCCGCCGGCACGCCCTCGTGGGCCTGGAGGCCGATGGCGACGCCGTCGAGGTGGCGATGGCGGACCTGGCGGCCTGGCCGCACTTGGCGACCGTCGGCAAACTCCTCGGCTGCCGCGTCCAGCCGCTCTTCGCCCCGCGCAGCGAAATCCTGCGGGCCATCAACGCCGCCTACCAGAAGCAGACCGGCCAGGCTGAGAGAATCCTCGAAGAACTCGACCAGGCCCGCGTCATGGTAGACATCGCGCGTGCGGCGGCCGGCGACGAAGACCTCCTCGATTCTTCCGGCCGCGCGCCAGTCATCCGCCTCGTCAACCTCATCCTCCTGGAGGCCGTCAAACGCCGCGCCAGCGACGTCCACGTGCAGCCGTACGAGGACCGGCTGGTCGTGCGGCTGCGTATCGACGGCGTCCTGCACGACGTGTTCGAGCCGCCCAAGGCCCTTCAGGACGAGATCATCAGCCGCATCAAGGTCATGGCCGGCATGAACATCGCGGAGCGGCGCCTCGCGCAGGACGGCCGCGCCAGCGTCGAGGTCGGCGACCGGCGGATCGACCTGAGAATCGCGACGCTGCCGACGAGTTTCGGCGAGCGGGCCGTCCTCAGGCTCCTCGACAAGAGCGTCCGCCTGTACGAACTCGGCCTCCTCGGCATGCCGGAAACGGCGCTCGAACAGTTCCGCCGCCTGATCCGCATGGACCACGGCATCATTCTCGTCACAGGCCCCACGGGCAGCGGCAAGACGACGACCCTGTACTCGGCCCTGAAGGAACTGAACTCCGAGGAGATGAACATTCTGACGCTCGAGGACCCGATCGAGTACCGCCTGGAGAACATCAGCCAGACCCAGGTGAGCGAGAAGAAGGGCATGACCTTCGCGCGGGGCCTCAGGCACGTCCTGCGGCAGGACCCCGACATCATCATGGTCGGCGAGATCCGCGACTCCGAGACCGCACGCATGGCCATCCAGTCGGCCCTGACGGGGCACCTGGTGTTCTCGACGCTGCACACCAACGACGCCGCCGGCGCCGTCACGCGCATGCTCGACCTGGGCGTGGAGCCTTACCTGGTGGCCTCAAGCCTCCTGGCGGTCCAGGCGCAGCGGCTGGTCCGGCGCATCTGCCCGGCCTGCCAGGTCACGCGCCAGGCCACAAATGAGGAACTGCTGCGCTGGGGCGTCGCGCCCGACGAGTGGCAGGGCCGCACGCTTTACGCCGGGCGCGGATGCCCCGAGTGCCTCGGCACGGGGTACCGCGACCGCATCGGCATCTTCGAACTCCTGAGCGCGACGGAACCGATCCGGGAACTCATCCTGGCGCGGGCCAAG
>JAPLMO010000353.1 GCA_026386995.1 Planctomycetota bacterium
TCGTGGTCGGCCACCTGGTCGTTTTCCGACGGCGGCGACATCTCCAGGTACACCTTCTGCACGAGCGGCTCGTACGGGAACGCCGCCTCGCCGAGATCCTTGCCGGGCATCTCGCTGAAGCGGTGGGCGTCGCTGTCGACCAGTATCTGGCCGGTCTCCAGCAGGTGGCTCTTGGGGACCGTGATGACCAGGTCCGACATGACCTGGGCCTGGCACGCCAGGACGACGCCCGCCCGGACCTCCTGCGGCGTCAGCAGGACATTGGGTGGGGCCTCGACGTCACCCTCGTCCAGGACGACCTTGCACTTGCCGCAGTAGCCGTCGCCGCCGCAGATGCTCGTCAGGTACACGCCGGCCAGGCGCGCGGCCTCCAGCACGGTTGTGCCGCGCGGCACGTCGGTCTTCAGGCCCGAGGGCTCGAAGCGAACCTTATAAGTTGGCGTCTTGCTCGTTGGCATGACGGGGTATTCTATCAGGTTGCGCAGGTCGCGGCTACTGTTTGGCGTGGCGTGTCGCGGCGGCGGATAGTGCTACAACTCCCTATGGCCATTTGCGCGGCGGGTACGGAGACCCGCCGCGCTATGTGGCGTTGTAGTGACAGAGGGCCCTGGCGGCGGATTCGCGTTTTTGGGGTAGGCAAGGAAGCCCACGCGGATTAGCATATCAGGCCGCCGGGCGGGGGGGGTGCCCGGCGGCTGACCGAGAAGGAGATGTTATGGTCGCACGTTGCCTGGCTCCGGCTGTCGTGGTGGTCCTCACGGCGGCAATGCTCGTAGCCGCGGGGGAGTCGCCTGCGGCCGACCCTGCCGCCACACCCAGTTGGCCCGAGTTCCACGGCGCCGGCCGCACCAACGTCTCCCCCGATAAGGGGCTGCTCAAGCAGTGGCCCGAGGGCGGCCCGCCGCTCCTCTGGAAGTACTCCGAGTGCGGCGAGGGGTACAGCGGCGTTTCCATCGCCGACGGCATGATCTTCACAGCCGGCTACATCGGCGACCAGGAAACCATCCTGGCCCTCGACATGGACGGCAAACTCCTCTGGAAGGCCCCCAATGGCGAGGCGTGGAGCGGCCCGTCGCCGGGGTCTCGCACCACGCCCACCTTCAGTGAGGGCGTCCTGTACCAGATGAGCGCCGCCGGCCGGCTGGCCGCGTTCCAGGCGAAGACGGGCAAGCCCGTCTGGGCCGTGGACCTCGTGGCCGAGTTCGGCGCGAAGTTCGGCGTGTGGGCGGCGGCCGAAAACGTCATCGTTGACGGCGATAAGGTCCTCTGCATGCCCGGCGGGCCGAAAGGCCGCGTCGTCGCACTCGACAAACGCTCCGGCAAGACCCTCTGGGCCAACACCGAGATCGAGCATACGGCCGCCTACTGCTCGCCGCTGGTCGTGACGTACCGCGGCGTGCGGCAGTTGATCACGATGACCCAGAAGTCGGTCGTGGGCGTGGAGGTCGAGACGGGCCGCCTCGTCTGGCAGGCCCCGTTTGTGCCCAAGTCGCCGCAGAACGCCCTGACGCCCGTGTTTTACGACGGTCAGGTCTTCGTGGCGTGCGGCCACTCGTCAGGCGGGACCGTGATGAAGATCGACCCGGAGGCCAAGACCGCCTCGACCGTCTGGTTCCGCAAGGAACTCGACAACTGCCACGGCGGCGCGATGCTCATCGACGGCCGCCTCTACGGCGCCGCCTGCCGCATGGGCGGCAAGGACTTCTACTGCGTCGATTTCCTGACCGGGAAGTCCATCAAGACCGACGCGACGATCGGCAAGGCCGGCATCACCGTGGCCGACGGCATGATGTACTGCCTGAACCATCGGGGAACGGTGTCGCTGCTGGCCCTCGGGCCGGAGGGTTTTCGCATCGTGAGCCAGTTCGACCTGAAGCGCAAGCCCGACAACTTTTACCTGGCCCACCCCGTGGTGTGCGGCGGACGGCTGTACCTGCGCGGCGGCCCGGACCTGTACGTCTACGACGTGCGCGGCAAGTAGGAGTTCCACATCGCGTAGTCTGTCGCAATGGCTGCGCGTTCTCATCCTGGTTCCGGCGCCAGCGGCGAAATAAGGCTCACGCCTACTTTGCTCCGGCGACCGTCGCCTTCACGCGGCCGGCGACGAGGCGGTCGAAGTCGCCCGTGCGCCGGACGGTCTCCAGCAACTCCACCCAGTCGATCTTTTGCGGGACGTTCGGAACCGTGCGCGTGTTGAGCGTAACGCGCACCGGCCTCGCGAAGTCCAGTTTCTCCGCCGCCAGTTCTATCTCGACCTCCTTGATGCCCTTGGCCATGACGGCGACCATGTTGCCCGCGGGCGGCATGCGGGCTGTCAGTTCAAAGGCCTCGGCGAGAAGATAGTCCCGCGTGACCTTGCGAACGTCGGTCACGGGCCCCGGCACCTTAATGTTGTGCGGCGCGTGGAAGTCGAACTCGGCCTTGGCGAGGGCCGTCGCGCGGGCATAGTAGGCGCGCCCTTGCCAGAGGTGATGGAAAATCAGGTGACACTCGGCCGGGAACGCTTCCCGCCGCGCGGTCCGCACGAACTCCCGGAAGCGTGTGTCGTCCACATTGATGCCGTGGGCCTGGCCGGGATACCCGATCGCCTCGAAGTGCGCGGCGGAGCGTTGCTTGAACTCCGCGGCGACGTTCAGCGAGAGCGTGTTGATGCCCTCTTTCTGCCCCGCCTCGATGTCGTTTGCGCCGTAATGGTGCTGGATGGCCAGGCCGAGCACGTTCGGCACAAACAGGATCGCCCCTGCCGCGCCGGCCTCGGTGAACGGATAGCACGCCATCGGCGCCGCGCCGCCCCACTCGCCGGGCGAAAAAAGGGCTGTGGCCCACGTCGTGTAGCCGCCCTTGGAGAAACCCGTGAGGACCGTGCGGTCGGAGTCGATGTTGGCCCGCCGCCGCACATCGTGCAGGACCGCCAGTGGATACTCCATGTTCACCCGCTTGGGCTGGAAGACGCCGGGCTCGGGCGACTCGGCCGCGGCAATAAGGTACAGGTCGGCATCGGGTCCCAGCCATCCTTCGACCTGCGCGAGCGCCCCCTCGCCGCTGCCGCCGGTCCCGTGGCAGGCGATGATAAGCGGCCAGCCGCGCGTGGCGTTGGCGGCATATCCGGCGGGGACGCGCAGGATGTAGCGTACGGTGGGCGTCTCGCCCTCGGCGGGCGCCTGGAGGTTCTGGCGGCCGGCGGGCAGGGCGGGGCGTGAAGCCGCAGTGTGGCGCAGCGCGTGCAGGTCTGCGCCCGATTTCGGGGCGACGGCGGGGACCCGGGCGGCGAGGGCCGCCCGCTTGGCGGCGTCGGCCTCGACGAAGAACGACTTCAGGAGGGCGGCCCCGTCGCCGGCGGCAGGCGCTGGTGCGGCCGGCGGAAGGGCTGGCGTGGACGCACCAGGTGCAGCGGCCTGTGCCGGCACGTATGCGAAGAAGGCCGCCAACGCAATCGCCATGACAAGTGAAAATGGTGGGTGCAGAGCACCCACCCTACATGAACGGCAATTCGGCAAGAGACCCTCCGGACCCGCCGCGCGCAATCCGATTTGCACCGCGCATAAGCGAACTTGCCCCACGGCAAACCTCCACGAGGTTATCGTAATCGGCCCGGGGGCTTGCGCCAAGGTGTTGACCGCCGCGTGTCGCCGCAAAGTGATAATGTCCGGTTTCCGCAAATTAGAAATGTCCTCTTTCGGGGTGAACAGCCGAACGAAAGAGGATGGAACTACGAATGAGTGCGAAGGAACGGGATCGGATGAAGGTGATGTCGGCCCTGTCG
>JAPLMO010000216.1 GCA_026386995.1 Planctomycetota bacterium
GCATCTTGGTGCCGCCGCTGAGGCAGCGCAAAGAGGACGTCCCGATCCTCGTGTGGCACTTCGTCAATCAATACGCCCGCGAAGTCCGCCGCACCATCCGGCAACTGGACCCTGAGACGGTGGACCTGCTGCTGCGCTACCACTGGCCGGGCAACGTCCGCCAGTTGCGTAACGTGGTGCGGACGGCCCTGGTGATGGGCGACGGACCGGTCTTGTCGCTGGCCGGCGTGCCGTGGATACAGGCCGAACTGCGGGCGGCCGCCGAGGCGCGAGATGCCGGCCCCGCCACCCTGCGCCTGCGCGAGGTCGAACGCCGCACCATCCTGGAAGCGATGCGCCTCACGCGAAGCCACCAGAACAAGGCGGCGAGCCTGCTCGGCATAACCGACCGCACCTTGCGGGAAAAACTCCGGCGGTACCGCCAGGAAGGCATCACTGAGGCCGAGGCCTGGTTGGCGTCGTCCGAAGGCGCCGGCAAGGGGCCGCGCGCCGTCCCGACCGAATCCGTGGAACTGGAGCCCGTGATGGCAGGAGAACCGTCATGCCTGAAAGAGCCGGCCTAGAGAACTTTCTGGAGGCGGGCCTGAAGGGCGTCAGCCTCCGCCAGGCGGTGATCGCCAACAACATCGCCAACCTCAACACGCCGGGGTTCCGGCGCAGCGACACGATGTTCGAGAAGGTCATGGCGGACGCCATCGAAGACAACAAACTTGCCGACCTCGAGGAAAACGAGGCATGGGTCTTTACGCCCGGCACGGAGCCCGTGGGCGCCAACGGCAACGATGTGACCCTCGACGTTGAAGTGGGCGAAATGGTCCGCAACGGGGCGCTCTACAAGACCTACGTGCGGCTGCTGGGCCGGATGTATCGGCAGATGGACATGGCGATGCGTACGGACATGGCGTGAGCCGATTAAGGAGGACCTTCGATGAGCGTGGAAGGCGTGCGTTCAGCCATTGACATTGCCGTCTCGGGCCTGAAGATCCAGGCCCTCCGCATGGATGTCATTGCCAGCAACATTGCCAACGCCAACACGACCCGGACGGACTCGGGCCAGCCCTACCGGCGGCGGGACGTGGTTATCCGGTCCACCGGCCTGGGCGGCGTTGCGTTGGGCGGGGTGTCGCAGGACGAGCGAGGCGAGTTCAAACGGGTGCTTCAACCGGGCCATCCCGATGCCGATGCCAACGGCTACGTCGCCATGCCCAACATCGACCTGCCGGTCGAGATGATGCACATGGTCACCGCCACGCGGGCCTACGAGGCCAACGCGGCGGTGCTCAAACGGTACCAGGATGGCGTCGACGTGACGCTGGAACTGCTCAGGTAACCCCAAGGAGATGCCATGCCGATCCAAGGTCTCTCGTCTATCGCGACATCGCCCCTGTTTCCGACGGTGCCGCACGCGGCCGAAGCGGCCAAGCCGGCCGACGGCGCGGCGGCGTTCGGGCGGATGGTACACGACGCCATCGCGTCGGTCGAGCAGGGGCAGCAGCAGTCGGCCCTGTCGGTCCAGGACCTCCTGACCGGCAAGAGCCAGGCCATCCTTCCGGTGGTGGCCGAGGCGGCCAAGGCCGACATGAGTTTCAAACTGCTGATGGCCGTCCGGAACAAGATGATCGAGGCGTACAAGCAGACTATCAATATGCAAATCTGATAGCGTACAGGTCGGGCGACGGCTTCAAGGGAACCGGCTCCGGGGACTGCGATGTCAAACCTTCGCGAAATCTGGCTACGCATGGGCCTGGTGCAGCAGGTGCTGCTTGTCGTGATCGTTCTGGCCTGCGCGGGGGCCGCTGCTTTGCTGGTGGGCTGGGCCCGCGAGCCCGCCATGGTGCTGCTCTACGCCGACCTGGCGCCCGAGGAGGCCTCGCGCATCGTCGAGAAAATACGCGAGTCCGGCACGCCCCACGAATTGAAGGCCGGCGGCACGGCCGTCCATGTCCCGGCCGACAAGGTCTACTCGCTGCGGCTGGAACTGGCCGGCCAGGGCCTTCCCGCGGGGGACCAGCGCGGCTACCGGCTGCTGGATGAAGAGAAGATCGGCACCAGCCCCTTCACGCAGCGCCTCAACTACCGCCGCGCACTGGAAGGCGAGATCGCCAAGAGCATCCAGGTGCTCGAGGGAGTGCAGGCGGCTCGCGTGCACATCGTGCGGCCCGAGAACAGCCTCTTCGGCGGCCAGGAGAAGGCGTCCAGCGCCACCGTGGTCCTGAGGCTGAAACCCGGCTGGCGCATGTCGCCGCGGAACATCGCCGCCGTCCTCCACATGGTGGCCGGCAGCGTCGAAGGCCTGAAGCCCGAGGGCGTCGTCGTGGTCGACGGCGCCGGCAACCTCCTTTCCAGCAACACCCCGGACGGCCTGGCCCGGGGCGTCTCGACGTTCATCGACTTCAAGACCCAGCACGAGGAGTACCTGGCCCACAAGGTCGAGGACATGCTGACCCTGGTGCTGGGCCCGAACCGAGCGACGGTCCGCGTCAGTTGCACCATTGACAATTCTTCCGCCACGACGACCAGCGAGGTGTTTGACCCGCAGGCCAAAGTGCTGCTCAAGGAAGAGACCAAGACCAAGTCCGGTCCAGGGGCGGCGGCCGGCGTCGATGCCGCCGCGTCGCCTTCCGGTGGAGCGACCAAGGAAGAAACCTCGTTGTCCGACTACATCGTGGGCCGGACCGTCAAGCAGGAGACGGTCATCCCCGGGAAAATCACCTCAATTTCAGTGGCGGCGTTTGTGGACCTGTCGGCACCGGCGGTGCCGCCGGCGGCCGAAGGCGCCGCCAAGACGCCGCCGCCGACCGCCTCGACGCTTAAGGTGGTGGACGTCGAGAATGTCATCCGCAGCGCCCTGGGCCTGAAGGAAACCGACACCATCAAGGTCATCGACACGCCGTTCCGCGCCGCCGCTGTGCCCGAAACGGCCGCGACCGAGGAGGTTGCCGGCGAGGGCCGCGCGTTCTACCTCGACATGGCCCGGAACCTTTCGATGGGCGTCCTGGTCATCGGGGCGCTGGTCGCTCTGAAGATCGTCTCGGGACCGAAGAAGCGAGGCGCTGCGCCCCTGGCCGCCCTGACGGCCGGCGCCCTGCCGCCGGCCGACCAGGCCTCCGGCATGCTGGACGCCGCCGCGATTGACCCGGCGCTGCTCCGCAGCCGCATCACGGCGGCGCTCCAGGAGAACCCCGAGGAGGTCAAGCGGCTGTTCCTCGCTTGGGCCGAAGGCAACCAGGGAGGAGCGTAAGTGGCTTCCAGCAACACCCATAAGGCGGCGCTCTTGCTGGCGACCCTCGATCCGCGGGCCTCGGCCGAACTGCTCAAGGCGGCCCGGCCGGAACTGCTGACCGAGATCACCGCCGAACTTGTCCGCCTCG
>JAPLMO010000085.1 GCA_026386995.1 Planctomycetota bacterium
GTGCGTCTGCTCGGCCCGGAACCCGAAAAACACGCCGCCGGGACAGGCCGCCACGATGGCCGCCGAAAGCACCTGGGCGGCGAAGAGAGTGAACAACACGGCGGCGCCCCCGAGCGCCAGCCTGAGCGACGCCAGCCTCACCACGCCCAGAAGCGACTGGGCCGCCGTCAGAAGAATTTCGTCCATCTGGAACTGGCCCATCGGCAGCGGGTGGTCGAGGCTCCCGTGCGACACCGCGAACACCCCAGGAATCATCCCCACCAGCAGCGTCCACTGGTTGAGTTTCGACGAAAGCAGGCTCCCCAGCGCTATGCCGGGCTGGCCGCGCAGGGCGAACATCAGGGCCACCGTGAACTCCGGCGCCTCGGAGGCGAGCGGCGCAAGCCACTGCACCAGCACGAACTCGTTTATGCCAAGAACCTTGCCGGTACCGATCAGCCCTTCGCAGAAAGGCTCGGCATTGGCCAGGATCGCCCCGGCCGCAAACAGGAACATGGCCGCGGTAGCGATGCGCCGGCGGCCCTTGGACAGGCGGAACAGCACTTCCGCCGGGCCGTCCACCTCGCACTCCTCGCACGGCCGCCCGCCGGCAATTCTCATGTACCAGACGTACAGGCCGAGGAACACCAGGCCGTCGTACCACGCCAGCGCGCCCTTCAGGTAGACCACGAAGGCATACACGGTCGCCATGCCCAGGAACACCAGTTCCGTGCGTCGGACCGCCGACAGGTGGACGGCCTTGCGGTGACGCAGCCAGTACAGCGCCGCCACCGCGGCCCAGGCCACGCCGATGAGCAGCCGGTTGGCGCCCGTCATGTTGGCGACGGCGTAGCCGGCGTAGGCGCTGTCGGGGAACTGGCCGGCCTGCCACGTGAAGTACATGTCCACGGCGTACTCGGGCAGGACGGCGATCAGGGCCACGATCGCCAGGGCCAGGGTCTGGGAGATATCAGCCTGCACAACGTCGCACGCCCACAAGAGCAGGAACGATGCACCGAGCACCGCGACGCCCGATACCAGAACCATGACCGGCGGATCGCAGTGGACGCCTGCCAGGCGCATGACGATGCCCGGCAGTGCCGCGGCGATGGCGATCAGGATCGGAAGATATTGTCTGGCTTTCATGTCCACCTTATCATATTAACCGTCGCCGTTTGCGGCGACGGCTAAACGGTTTGAAGGCGAACTCCTCTGCAGGGTGGCATGCCACCCGGCGCGACGCTGGGTGCCACGGCTGCGCAGTTTGCAGCCGTGCTGTGCGTCGAACGGCCGCACGGTTGCTGAAAGGCGCAACCGTGGCACCCGGCAACGGCGCGTGGGCATGCCACCTTCCTTGCGTACTGCTCAACGCAACCGCAACTGACGCCGTACACCGCCGCAGTGATAAACGTTGACTCCACTGCACGGTACTTTATACTCTGGCCCCTCGGTCAGCGCCAAGCGTTGTTTCGTTTGCGTGCGGCGGCCGGACCCGCTCTCCGGCCGTTTCCGTAAAGACAGGCCGACGGAACGTCCGATAACAAGGTGCGGCTTCGTCCGAGCGAGGGGACGAGCGCCGGATTCCCAAGGAGTCTGTAAACTCATGCCTAACACGATCTGCTGTATTCATGCGCGCGAGATCCTCGACTCGCGCGGCACACCGACGGTTGAAGTCGATGTTTGCCTGGAAGGCGGCGCCAAAGGGCGTGCGGCCGTTCCGAGCGGCGCATCGACCGGCGAACACGAGGCCGTGGAACTCCGCGACGGCGACAAGGCCCGCTATAACGGCAAGGGCACCCTGAAGGCCGTCAAGAACGTCAACACCCTTATCGCCCCCAGGATCATCGGGATGGATGCCCGCGACCAGGTGGCGATCGACGAGACGATGATCGACCTCGACGGCACGCCGAACAAGGCCAATCTGGGCGCCAACGCCATCCTGGCGGTCAGCCTGGCCGTGGCGAAGGCCGCCGCAGAAGAGGCCGGCCTGCCACTCTACAAGTACCTGGGCGGCCCGTCGGCCCGAATCCTGCCGGTGCCGATGTGCAACATCCTCAACGGCGGCGCACACGCCGGCTGGCAGATCGACCTCCAGGAATTCATGGTCATGCCGTTCGGGGCCTCCTCGTTCCGCGAGGGCCTTCAGATGGCCGCCGAGATTTTCCAGGCCCTCAAGTCGGTCCTGAAGGCAAAGGGCTACAACACCAATGTCGGCGACGAGGGCGGTTTCGC
Organism: Planctomycetota bacterium; assembly: GCA_026386995.1. The sequence continues at coordinate 2,212 of JAPLMO010000085.1, forward strand.
GCCCTCCCTCCGCGAAGGCAATGAGGAAGCCTGCAAACTCATCCTCCAGGCCATCAAGGACGCCGGATACAAGGCGGGCAAAGACGTGTGGCTGGCCCTCGACCCGGCCTCCAGCGGCTTCTTCGCGGGCGGCAAGTACAACCTCAAGAGCGAGAAACGCACCCTCAGCCGCGACCAGATGGTCGACTTCTACGCCGACTGGGTCAAGAAGTACCCCATCCGCAGCATCGAAGACGGCATGGCCGAAGACGACTGGGACGGCTGGAAGAAGATGACCGAGAAACTCGGCGACAAAATCCAGATCGTCGGCGACGACCTCTTCGTCACCAACACCCAGCGCCTCGCCGTCGGCATCGAGAAGGGCTGCGCAAACAGCATCCTCATCAAGGTCAACCAGATCGGAACGCTCACGGAAACGCTGGCGGCCATCGATATGGCCCACCGGGCGGGCTACACCGCCGTGGTCAGCCATCGTTCCGGCGAGACTGAAGATGCGACGATTGCGGACCTCGTCGTGGCCACCGGCGCCGGCCAGATCAAGACCGGCTCCCTCTGCCGCACAGACCGCGTCGCCAAGTACAACCAACTCCTCCGCATCGAGGAGGAACTCGGGGACCAGGCCCGGTACGGCAACTTCCTGTGGAAGAAAGCGTAATTCAGACCGACAAGTGGACCGCGCGGCTGGCCAGCGGCTGGATATTCTGGCCCGTCTGCCTCGGCGGCATCATGCTCGTGGCACTGGCCGTCCTCGGGCCCGAGGCGGAGCGGCGACTGGACGTCGAACGCCAGTGCGCAGCCATGCAGGCCGAGGTCGACAGCCTGACGCAGACGCGAGACCAACTGGCGACCGTCGAGAAGGCGCTCCAAGGCGATCAGCACTACCTGGAGCGGACCGTGCGGCACGAACTGGGCATCGTGCGGCCGGGCGAGACACGCCTGCCGCAGAAGGTGAAAGTCCGCCCGCCCACAGCAAGCGCGGCAGCCAGGGCCGAGGCAGACCAGCCGACGCCCCTGGCGGTCCTGGCGCTGTTCGCAAACCCGCACCTGCGGTTCATGACGATGGTGATCGGCACGGCGATGCTCGTCATAGGCATCCTCGTCAGCATGCCGGGCAAGAAGCAAGTAGCCGGTCACAATTGAGATTGTGGGTGCCACGGCTGCGCAGTTTGCAGCCGTGTTTCCCTGCTGACGACCACGGCTGCACAAGGCGCAGCCGTGGCACCCGCGAGCGTGCAGTTTGGTTAGCCGCCCATCTTGATGGGCGCGTGTTTTTCCGCCGGCACTTCATCCCACGCCGATGCCGCAACCCAGGCGGCCTTCAGGGCGTCCTGCGTCGGCTTGGCGGCGTCCTGAAGAGGCTTGCCGACGGCCTTCAGCGCGTCCCCGAGCGGGCCGGAAAGGTTTTCCGGCGGGGCGCCCGGCACGTGCCCGAGGCCCCGCTCGAAATCGGCCAGGTACTTCTGCGCCGCCAGCCGCTCGCGCGAAAGATGCCGCGCCTTGGCGTCCGTGCCGTCGGCGGCAGCGTCGACCAGCCAGAGCCCCTCGTTCGCGACGTGGTATATCCGCATGCGCCCGTCCTTGCTCCAGAAGCAGGTCGTGTAGGCATTTCCGAAGTCGCCCGGCAGCCGCGCGATCACGCGGCCCTCTTTCACGTCCGGCCGCCAGAGGACCACCTCGCGCCCGTTGCCGCCATCTTTGACCGACCGGAGGTACACGAGGCCGCTCGCATCGGGCGTCCACTGCGGCCCGTAGCCGCCGGAAACCTCGAAAAGAAGTTTAGGCTGCTCCTTGCCCGTCGGGTCGACGTCGAAGAACCGCGTCTGCCCCGGCTCTTTCTCTACGACCCAGACCGCCGCTCCCAGACGCTTGCCGTCCGGCGAGAACGCCAGGTCGATCATCGGCTGGCCTTCCTTGAGGTCCGTCCACTTGGCGGCACAGGCCAGCGCGGGCCACGGCTTGGCGGGCGACGCGGGGGCCTTGCCCTCGGCCTTTGCGGCCTCGGCCGGCTTGGCCTCACCGGTCGGCGGGGCCGCACCCTTTTCCTCGCCCTCGGCGACGGGCGGGTTGGAGAGATCGACCACCCAGACGGATGCCTCCACATTCTCCTTCTCGCCATCCTTGACCGCGCGATACACCGGCACGGCAAATTGAGACGGTGCCAGGCCAACGTTCCCCGTACCCGCCTTCAGGTCGGCCAGCGAAGCGAGCGGCACGTCGCCATGCTCGCCTATAAGCACCCACCGCATCTCGTCCTTGGATTTCTGGGCCATCGCCAGGATGTACGGCGGCTCTCCCGGAACAACCCACGGGTAGGCGTAATTCTGGGTGGTGCCGGTCAGCGGCAGCGTATTGCCTTCTTGCAGGTCCACGACGGCTACGGTCCCGGCAAGGGTTCCATAGGACAGGTACTTCCCGTCGGAGGAAACAGAGCACCAGCCTTTGACCTGCGGCCCCTCGGTGATCGCCTTGATGCGGCCGGTTTCAACGTCGAGGGCGTAGATGTTGGAATCGTCTTTGGTCTCAAACCCCGCCTCCTTGTTAAGGCTGAAGTAGAACGTGCGGCCGTCGGGCGAGACGGCCCCGCGATTCGGCAGGCAACCCGCAACTGCCATAGCGAGGGCCACGAAGGCGGCGGTCCGGCAGATAGCGCGAAACCATATCATGGCGGTCTCCTTGAATTGTTCCATTCTAACGTGCCGGCGGCCCTCGCAAAAGTTTAAAGATTGCAGCCCCATTCTCCGTTCGTAGGGGCAGCCCTGCGTGGCTGCCCTGCCTTTGAGAATCCAAGCATGAGCCGGCCGCTGATTGTAGCGCCGGGGTTTATCCCCCGCGCGGCCCTGCCCTACGGCGAAAGTGGTGCTGTAGTACTTAAAGTAGCGAATTGTATCGCGTTCACTTTAGTGTATACCGGAGGGCGAAAACGGGCGCCTTTCGCGCCGCGCGAGGCCGAAAACCCCCTTGGCGCTAGCGCCAAGGCCGTTTTTTCGTCTTTTGGTAAGATGGGTAAGGCGCTTTTTTGCTGGTTTTTGATACTTCACACACGGTTTTGATCGGAACTTGATACCTTTTTTCGCCCGCCGGGCGGTTTTGACCACCTCCGATTATATACTATAGTATATCCTACCGGGACAGTGGGGATTCCCCGGCGCCCTTTCCGGCGCCCCCGAAACAATCAGGGACAGCGCCAGTCGGTTTCGGCGGACCGGGCCGGCGGCCCGGACGGTCTGGCGCTGTCCCCTATTTCGGGTGATTCAGCCCCCCCCGGCAGCCCCAGGGACTGCCATTTTGGCAGCCGTACTTGAGGCATGCGGTCGGGATTCGGCCAACGGCGGGGGTCGGGAATCGGGGGCCGGGAACCGGAAACAAGCCCGCGGCACTGCCGCGGGATACAGGGGGGCCGGGGCGAGCCTCTCGCGGCACCGAAACGGCTGGCAGCCACGTAGGGCTGCCCCTACGCGAGACCCGTGAAGACGCGCCGTCGTAGGGGCGGCCCCACGTGGCCGCCCATGCCGTCGGGCCGTCGTAGGGGCGGCCCCACGTGGCCGCCCATGCCGTCGCGCCGTCGTAGGGGCGGCCCCACGTGGCCGCCCATGCCGTCGCGCCGTCGTAGGGACGGCCCCACGTGGCCGCCCATGCCGTCGGGCGCCGGGCCGAGGCGAGCAGGAATCCTGTAAAAGTAATCTTCATTGGGTCACCCCCGGACTGCGGGGCGCGGCAACGGGCGGCAATGACGTAAAAGTAAAGTTCATTGCATCCTCTTGGGGATGGCCGGGCACAGACGTGCTTTCGTCGCTCCGAAAATCTCCTTCGCCCCAACAGGGGCGACGGAATGTAGCCGCGGGTGGAGCACCGGCCGCTGCACAGTGGGCGGTGCGCAACCCGTGGGAGAGTTCGTGTTTTATCACATCCGCCCCGAAGGGGTGGAGGAATCTCCGCGACGCGCGCGACGGATCAGTCCAGCACCTACCGCTCGCCGAACTTGGGTGCCGCGGGCGCTGAACATAGTAGGGTGGGTGCTATGCACCCACGCGGAGTCTGGCAGTAGACGCCAAGCATCGGTGTCCTTCCGCCGATTTGCCAGTCTCCTTCGCCCCTCCGGGGCGAAAAGAAGAGGATAAGAACCCCGCCTCTTTCCACGGGTTCCGCGTCGGGCCGCCGTGCGGCCGCACCGCTCCACCCGTGGCTACAGTCCGTCGCCCCGTTGGGGCTGAAACGGCAAACAGCATGGCGAATATTGAACAAGGAACTCCGAATAACGAATGATGATGGGATGATGGCGCGGCACTCAGCCCCCACAGGGGGCGACTGATCTGTAGCCTCGGGCGCGAGCCCGTGGAAAGGTACGCAAAGCGCCCCCCCCGTTGTTGTGTCGTTTGAGCCCCGGCGGGGCGATTGAACGACGTTTCAGTCGCCCCTCCGGGGCTCAAAACAGGAAAGGAAGGGAGTCGCACGTGCCAGTCTACCCCGGGCTCGCGCCACGGGGCTACAGATCAATCGTGCCTGCGGCACTGGCACCCGGCGAGCGCCTTTACTTGACCAGCCATCCGGCAATCCGCTCTATGAGGCTGGTTAGGTTGTCCAAGATGGAAAGGACCATCGTGAGTACTAATGCCCCAATGATGGCCCAAGCCAGAACAGGCTTTCGCCTTGCGCGCTGCTTGATCTGGTCAACAATATCAGGTGGCGAGCTTGTTGCTTTCTGCTGATCAAGTTCGCGCACTATCTGAACAGAGTAGGCTGTTGGGCGAAAGGAGAAAACCTCGTGGCCATCCAAGCCAAGGTTGTCAACCGCGCCAGCCTGCCGTAGTGTCAGAATTGTTGGTGTGAACTCTTCGGCAGTAATCCCTAAAGCCTCATAAGTCTCGGGTCCCATAAATTGCTGGCCTTTGCCTTCTGAAAACCATCTGGCAACGACCTTGACGCATTCTATCTCTTTGTTGTTCAGTAAAACCATATAGGAATCCCCTACGCCAACTTCCCCGCAATCTGCTCCTCCAGAATATCCTTCGCCGTCAAGGCGATGATGGTCGTGCCGGAGCGGCAAACAATAGGGGTAGCGCCCCCCCTGGACTCCCGTGCTACTTCGGAGTAACGCGTATCTTCCGCAATCGGTCAAGCAACTCCTGTTGAATACCCGCAAGAACGCCCATTATGGAAGAGGGTGAAAAAACAAATTTCTCAACCGCCACCCCAAGGTGTCCCTTGATTAGATTCAGTGCACGCGCATCTGACATGTGGAGAAGGTCTTTTACACATGCAAGGCTCTCGAGTTCGGCTGTTGGGTTCCTAAGTCTTTCTTCCATTATGAAGTCAAGACTTGGATCGCTTATAATAAGCGGGCGGCCATAAGAATCGTGGTATTGTCCGACAACTGTACGATAGGTCGGCACCTCGTCTGTCTCCCTAATTGCGCGGTTTTCCGCCAAGTAGCCGCCAGACTCCAGTCTTGCCCATCGCTCAAGTTCGGAGTCGTGAAGCGATTGCGCAAGAATGATTACATCGATAAGTGTTTGGCTGAGAGGTCTCTGGGTAAGTTGCGCCACAACTTTGTCGTAAAGATCTGCCGGACTTAAGGCATGGCTTTTTTTGGTCCGCTTTTCGGTACTCGCGACGTGCCATTTATAGACGGCGCCAACCCCTACGCTTAGAATCAAGACGCCGATGCCGCTGAACACCCATTCCTTATTCTGCCAAAGCCATTGAAGGATTGCTTGCATTTCAATTGTCCCGCAAAGTTGCGGCCCCCCTTACGCCAACTTCCTCGCAATCTGCTCTTCCAGAATATCCTTCACCGTCAGGGCGCGGATCATGATGCCCGTGCGCTTAAAGAACGCGCCGATTTCGGTCATGGCGTCGCTGGAATAGTCAAAGGCAACGAAGAACCCGGTCGTGCGTTTTTCGCGCTGAAGGGCCGCTTCAAACGAGTCGATGTCCGGCCGGCCAACCTTGTCTTTCTGCTTCACCTGGATCGGGTACCACACATCCATGAAGGCGAGTTCGCCGACGGCCTCGCCGCTCTTGCGGGGCAGGGAACTGATGGGATAAATCCGGCCGTCGATGCCGTGGTCGCCGACCTGGGTCTTGTTGGGCACGCCGCCAAGGGCGATGACGGCCCAGTTCTCGAACTCAAACGGCGGAATCTTGCGCAGTTGGTCCTCGGTCCACGGCAGGTTCCTGACCACGAACCCGCGACCAGTCCGCCACAGGTTCTCATCCTCCCGCAGGTGACACACATCCCGCAGCCGCTTGGCCATGACGCGGCAGGCGGTGGGCGAAATGTCGATGCCGATCCACTGGCGGCCCAGGTTCTCGGCCGCCACCAGGGCCGTACCGCAACCGCAGAAGGCGTCAAGGATGATGTCGTTGGGCTTGCTTGATGCCTTGATGATGCGCTCAAGGAGGGCGAGCGGTTTCTGAGTGGGGTAGCCGAGACGCTCTGCGGCGTTTGCCGAGATCGGCGGGATATCCGTCCATACATCGGGGATGGCCGCGCCCTCCAACTCGTCGGCGAACCACTTCAATCGGGGCACACCCTCGCCGCCACGGGGCCAGTAAACCAACCCGGCGTCGTCGAGAGCATTCAGGCGCTCCTGCACCGAGTCGCCGGCCAATTTGTAGCGTTCAAGCACATTACCTGGTATCGCCCAGTGTCGATTCACTCGGGTTGGATCAACGCCGCGCCAGGGCAATCCGCTTGCACCTTTGCGTATGCCGGATCCGGTGAGCGTAATAGGTTGGAAGCGGCGCCCCGTGATTTCGTCAATTTGCTTGAAGTGTTTTTCGATGTACTCCGGGTCATGGGGCAGTTTGATCGGGTTCCATTGGTGGCCAGCCCCGCCGTGGTAGAAAAAGAGGGTGTCGTGAATGGGCGCGAATCGGTCCGCCGATCCATGAGCGTGAGTTCGCTTCCAGATGATCTCGTTCAGGAGATTATTCTCGCCCAGCAGTTGGTCGAGCATCACCTTGATGTAGTGTCCGGCGTGCCAGTCGCAATGGTAATAGAACGAGCCGGTCTTTTTGAGGACGCGGGCGAGTTCAACGCATCGCGGGCGCATGAACTCGATGTAGGCCTGGGTGGATGCGTGGCGGTCATCGAACGCGCGTTTCTCCCTGGTCTCGCCCCAGAAGACCTCGTAATTGCGGTTGGAGTTGAAGGGCGGGTCGATGTAGATGAGGTCGATGCAGGCGTCGGGGAGTTTCTTCAGTTGTTCCAGGTTGTCGCCGCAATAGATGACGCGGGTATCGACCAGGGGCGACGGCCGGCCTTTGTGCGGGTGCTCCGGCACGGCCTCAACCGGCTGTGCGGGGTTCCCGGCCGCGGGGCTGGCGGCAGCGGGCGGCGGGGTAACTTCGGGCTTGGCGGGCTTTTTCCTTGGCATGGCGATAGGCTACGGCCGGGCCGGGCGGAAGTCAACAGCCATGCGACACATTTTTCAGTTGCCTTGGCTGCCGCAAGCCAAGGCGCCCCAATGGGGCTCGCCGCTGTGCCGCATGTGCATGCACGCAACCGACAATTCAGCGCGGCAGGTCAGGAGGGCCTGTTGCCGAATTGCCGTTCATGTAGGGTGGGTGCTATGCACCCACGGTTTTCACGCATGAAAAACGGCATTGGTGGGTGCATAGCACCCACCCTACATATTGGGCAACAGGCCCAGGAGACCCGCCGCGCAAACCGCAATCCCGCGATGTCGCACCCGGCAAAGATTCATGCGGCGCTTGACGGTGCGGCCGGCGGACGATATGCTCCTCTATGTTGCGGAAGCGCAAGAGCCGGTCTTTCCCGGGCGGAGAGGTGCCAGAGCGGCCGATTGGGTACGCTTGGAAAGCGTATGTACCCGTAAGGGTACCCAGGGTTCGAATCCCTGCCTCTCCGCCAGTATTTGTCATGCGTTAACCAGCGGCCACAAGCAGACCTGGTTGCGAGAGTCCCGTCGCCACCCTTCCCGTTCGTTGTCCTCCGGCTCGTCGCCGACGTTCCACGGGTCCGCAAGCAGCGCCGACCCCGGCGATTTTCGTCGAAGCCCCAACGGGGCGTTTGCCAATAGCCACGGTGCGCGAGCCCGGACTATCCAAGCCCGACCGATTAGATTGCGGCCGGAATGTAATGGCAGCAGCCGAATTCGTTATGTATACTTTCGGGTCACATACAGTATTGTTGCAGGCGAGTCAATCACGTGGCACGGGGTTGGCTCGCGGTTTCCGGATCTACAGTTTGTTCAAGTTATTATTGAGCGCGCCCTAAGACTCTCTCCCGCGACCGCCGGCGGGCGGTTTCTGGCGGGACCTGCACCCGCTGGAATTGCGTATCTTTTCACGGCGCACCTGGACCAGTACACCTTGTCTATAACGCCGTAACGCGCATGACCTCTTCGACCGTGGTCAGACCGGCAACGGCTTTCTGAAGGCCGTCTTCGGCGAGCGTGCGCATGCCCTTTCCTCTGGCCGCGCGGCGAAGCGCGACCAGCGAGTGGTCATGGCTGATGAGTTCGCGCAGGTCGTCATCCATCACCAGCAGTTCATATAGGCCCGTCCGTCCCTTGTATCCGCTCTGGCGGCACTCTTCACAGCCGGCGCCGTGGAACAGTGGCGTGGAACTGGCGCCGCACTTTTCCAGAAAGTCAGCCACCGTTCGATTGGGGCTGGTGACGGGGGTCTTGCATTTCGCCAGAGCCGCCTCGGTCTGCCGGCGCTTTGCCAGTCCCTGGCGAAACCCTTTCCATCGGTAGGCCGGGAGGCCGGCGACAGCATCGCGTGTGCCAGGCCGCCGGTGGAGGCTCCGATGACAACGATTTTGCCGCTGGCGCACTCGGGACATCGGCCCACTTGCGCCGGCGGAACGGTGAGCGACGTGATTCCCGCAACTTTGCTCCTGGCCGCCGCCTTCACCTCGTCGGTGAGCCAGACCCGGACTTTCTCGAGGTTCAGCGATAACTCCCCGGAAGGTTTCGGGACAAAACCGACCGCTCCCGCAGCCAGGCATTTCATCGTAAGGTCCGCACCGCACTTGCTGTGCGCCGAGAGGATGACAACCGGCGTGGGGCATTCGGCCATAATCCGCTTGAGCGGCGTGAGCCGTTACGCGGCTCGCCTGCGGCGGGCTCTGCCCCGGATGGCCGGTCGCATCAAGGCCCAGCCTTCTTCCTGAACAGCCGCGCCTCCCTATCGATGGTCTCGTAGCAGGCGGCCGCGTTGGTGAACTGGAGGTCTTCCTTGGTTCCGAGACAGAGGAACCCGCCGCGGGCCAGACTGTCTGTGATCAGACGGAGGACGCGGTTCTGAAGTTCGCTGTTGAAGTAGATGAGGACGTTCCGGCAGAAGACCAGTTGCATCTCGCCGAAAACTCCGTCACCGACCAGATTGTGGTTGGCGAAGGCGATCCGCTCCTTCAGTCCGCCGCCCATGACGGCGGACCCATAGCGGGCGTGGTAGTACTCGGAAAACGAGGCGCGACCGCCGGCGTCGTGGTAGTTCTGCGTGAATTCCCGCATCCTGTCGAGCGGGTAGATGCCTTCGCGGGCCTGGTCCAGGGCCTCCTCGTTGATGTCCGTGGCGTAGAGGGTGGCCCGTTTCAGGAGGCCCTCCTCCGCAAGCACGATGGCCAGCGAGTACACCTCCTCGCCGGTGGCGCAGCCGGAGTGCCAGACGTTGAAGAACGGGTAGGTGCGAAGCAGCGGAACGACCTTCTCGCGGACGGCGCGGTAGACGAACGGGTCGCGAAACATCTCGGTGACCGAGATCGAGAAGTACTGCACCAGCCTGGAGAGGAACTCAGCGTCGTGCATCACCCTTTGGACCATCTCCGAGATGGCGTTGCAGCCCGAGCCGGACAGAAACTGGCGGACCCTTCGGTCGACGGATGCTCGGGCGTAGGAGCGGAAATCGTAGCCGCACCGCCTGAAGATGGCCTCCAGGAGCAGGTCGATCTCGATGTTCTCGATCTCGTCGTCTTTCATCGGCCCCCCGGCGTGTCAGTTGTGGCTCAGCGCCTCTTGCTTGCGGTACAGCCACACCCGCATCATGGAGATAAGGCGCCCCTTGTCGAGGGGCTTCGGCAGGTAGTCGCTGGCGCCGGCGGTCAGGCAGCGCTGCCGGTCCTCCGCCATCGCCTTGGCCGTGAGCGCGATGATCGGCAAGTTGCGGAACCTTTCCTGGGCGCGGATCTTGCCGATGGCCTCGTAACCGTCCATCACGGGCATCATGATGTCCATCAGCACGAGGTCAACGGTCGGCTCCTGCTGAAGGACGCGCAGGGCTTTTTCCCCGTCCTCGGCCTTCAGGACCCTGACGCCGTGGTCCGCCAGGAGTTGCGACAACGCGAAGGTGGTCCCGGCGTCGTCGTCAACGATGAGCACCTTCGCGCCCTCGAGCGAGGGATCCCCGTTGTGCGGGCCCGCGATCGTGCGCCTCTTCCTCTCGGGCATGTTGCCAACGACGCGGTGGAGGAACAGCGACACCTCGTCGAGCAGCCGCTCCTTGAACCGGCCGTCCTTGAGGACGATGGACGCGGCCTGTTCACGGAGATTCATCTCCTGTTCGCGGGTCAGGTCGCGGGCGGTGCAGACGATGATGGGGGGCCGGGACCCCGTCTCGCGCACCAGCCTGTCCAGGAACTCCATGCCGTCCATGTCGGGCAGCCCCAGGTCCAGGACCACGCAGTCGTATGCCTTGGCGCGGATGGCCTCCAGAGCCTCCCGGCCGGTCGACGCCTCGTCAACGTGCACGTCGCCGTTGCCGATCAGTTCCACCATGCTCCGGCGGGTTGCACCGTCGTCCTCGGCGACGAGCACGTTGCGGGCGCCGCCCCTGGCCACCTCCTCGATCTTGCGGAGGGCCCGGTCGATGTCCTCCTTGCCCGTCCGCTTGGCGATGTGGCCGACGGCGCCGCGACGCAGGGCCTCGGTGGCGGCCTCCTCGTCCGAGATGATGTGGACGGGGATGTGGCGGGTCCGCGGGTCGCCCTTCAGGGCGTCCAGGACGGCCCAGCCGTCAATGCCCGGAAGCCTCAGGTCAAGGATGACGGCCACCGGCAGCCGTTCCTTCGCGAGGGCCAATCCGCCCTCGCCGGTCGGCGAGACGATGCATCGGAAGCCCTTCTGGCGGCACTGGTCGCGGAGGATCTCGGCGAACTTCGGGTCGTCTTCAATGACCAGACAAACGTGGTCTCCCCCATTCAGGGCGTCCCGATCGTCGGGAACCTGCTCGGTGGGCCGGCGCTCTGCCGCGGACGCATCCGGGGCCGCCTGCGAATCCGGTGGCGGGGGCGCCGCGCCTGCGGCGGGGGCCGCGGGTTCGGCGGCGGCGCCTTGGGCCGCGGGGGCCGCGATCGGCAGGTAGGCGGTAAACGTCGAGCCGCGGCCCGGTTCGCTCTCGATGTCAATCTCGCCGCCAAGCAGGCGGGCGAGTTGGCTGGAGATCGAGAGCCCCAGCCCCGTGCCGCCGTACCGCCTGGTCGTGCTGCCGTCGGCCTGCCGGAACGCCTTGAAGATCACCGCATGTTTCTCGGGCGGGATGTCGATGCCGGTGTCCTTGACCTCGATGGCAAGGGCCCCGTCGGGCGAGAGGCCGCTCCGCGAGAGGTCCGCCCCGTCGGCGGGGCGCCGGAAGGTGACCGTAACACCCCCCTTCTCAGTGAACTTGACGGCGTTCGAGACAAGGTTCCCGATGATCTGCTCGACGCGTTTCCGGTCCGTCACGATCTTGTCGGGGACGCCGTCGGCCACGTTCACGTCGAGGGCCAGCCCCTTCTCGCCGGCCAGGCGCTGGAACGCGTCGCGCACCATGCCGGCCAGGTCCGAGACCAGGACGGCGCCAAGGTCCAGGTCCATGCGGCCGGCCTCGATTTTCGCAAGGTCGAGGATCTCGTTGATCAGCGACAGCAGGTTCATTCCGCCGTTGTGGATGACGCGTGCGGCCTCGACCTGGTCGGGGGTCAGGTTGCCGTTCTTGTTCTCGGCCAGCAACCCAGACAGCAGGAGCAGGCTGTTGAGCGGCGTGCGGAGTTCGTGCGACATGTTCGCCAGGAACTCCGACTTGTACTTGCTCGCCAGGGCCAACTCTTCGGCTTGCTTTTCAATGTCTTTCCTCGCCTTTTCCACGTCCCTCTTCTGCCGGTCGAGCAGATCGTTTTTCTCCTCCAGTTCCTCGTTTGTGCCCTGCAACTCCACTTGCTGGGCTTTAAGTTCATCCTCCGACTCCTTCAACCGCTGCGCCTGCTGCTCCAACTCCTCGTTGGCAGCCTCCAACTCCTCTTGCTGGGCCTGCAGTTCCTCGTAGAGCCTTTGGGACTCCTCCAGCAACCTCGCCTGGTCTTTGGCCTGCGCGCTTTCGACGGCGATAGCGATGCTTTCGGTCACCGCATTCAGAAACAGCAACTGGGATTCGGCGAACTCTTGCAGCGTCCCCAACTCGATGACCGCCTTTACTTTGCCGTTGCGGACGATGGGCTTGACGTGGATGTGGCGGGGCACGGCCTCTCCGAGGCCGCTCTCGATGGTAAAGTAGTCCTGCGGCACGTCGGCGAGAATGATGTCCTGTTTTTCAAGCGCTGCCTGGCCCACAAGCCCTTCGCCGGGCTTGAACTCGGTGGCCAGGTGTTTCTTATGCTTGTGGGCGTAACTGGCCGCCAGACTGAGCGTACCGTCCTCGCCCGCCAGGTACATGAGGCCGGTCGGGACCTCCAGGCGCTTGCAAAGAAACGTGATGATAGTGCGGCACAATACATCCATCTGCGGGCATTCCAGCATCCGGCTGGTGAGCTCGGCCTGGCCAGTTTTCAGTGCGGCGTGCTCCTGCAGTTGCCTTTCCATCCGTTTGCGCTCGGTGATGTCCTCGATCATGCAGAGATGATGCGGATGGGCGTTATCTTCAACTTTCACCGAAGCAATCGTCATGTTGATCCAGACAGCAGTACCATCATGATGAAGATAGCGTTTTTCCATCTGGAATCCGTTTATTTTCCCGGCATTCAACAGCGCCATATTATCAAGGTCTTCCTGGACATCATCAGGATGGGTAATGCTCATCCAGTCGATTTGCACCATCTCTTCCATGGTTCTTCCCGCGATTTTGGCGAACATAGGGTTAACTTCATAGATATGTCCCGTCAATGAATCTATCACGGCAATGCCCAGTGGCGCCTCCACGAACAGTTTTTTAAACCGTTCCTCGATACTTTTCCGCAGCGCCTCCTCAGCCCGCTTGCGCTCGGTGATGTCGCGTTCTGTGGAGGCAACACTAATTGGTTTTCCGGCATCGTCCACCAGTTTTGTCACCGTGAGCCAGACATCGAGAATGCGGCCGTCTTTTGTCACCCGCTGGGTGTCAAACGAGGTGACCGTTTCGCCCGCTATCAGCCGACGGACAAACTCCTTTTGCTCTGCCTCTTTGGCGGGGGGCGTGAGGCGCCCAATGTCTATTTTAAGCGCCTCTTCTTCGCTATAGCCATACATCAATTCTGCGCCGTGGTTCCAGGCGGTGATCCGCCCCTCAAAATCCCATATCGTAATCGCATCGTTCGAGTCTCTCACCACCGTCGCCAGGCGTCTCGTGTTCTCCTCCGCCTGCTTGCGATTACATTTCGATGTTATTGCCATGATCACACACCTCCTATAACAAAAGACAGGACGTCCCGCGCACCTGGCCTCATGGCGGGTTGACCGGCACAACGGGTAGGCGGGCGGGACCGAAGGAGGTGACGTCTTAGGGCGTACCCATCTTTGACCTGCCCATCCTAGCGCAATACATTTATCGGGAAACCGCGCCGACAAACTTCAGAAGAACCCCCGGTGCCCGCGGTAACATACTATTATTCCGTCAACTTTGATTACGCGGGTGCCACGGCTGCGCCTTGTGCAGCCGTGGTCGTCGGCTGGGATGCACGGCTGCAAACGGCGCAGCCGTGGCACCCGCAGATTCAATTGTGACGGAATACTAGTGCGGCTTCGCCCAGCCTACAGCCGCGCGAGGGCCGACTTGAGGGTCTCGATGACCAGGTCCTGGTCCTTGGCGCCCAGGCGGTTGTGGAACGGCAGCGCCAGCGTCCGGGCGGCTATTCTTTCGGTCACCGGGAAGTCGCCCGGCTTGTACCCGAATTGTTTGCGGTAAAACCCCTGGAGGTGCACGGGCGAGAAATAGTTGTTGGTGCCGATGCCGCGCCCCGAGAGGTGCGCCATGACGGCGTCGCGGTCCTTCTGGGTGAAGCGGTCGGCCAGGCGGACGACGAAGACGAACCACGAGATCCGCCCCGCGCGGTACGGCGCCGGCAGGACCAGTTCCTCGACCTGCGAAAGGGCGCGGAGGTACCGCTGCGCCACGCGCTCGCGTGCCGCCAGGAACGTCGAGAGGCGGGCCAGTTGCGCGAGGCCCAGCGCGCAGTGGATGTCCGACAGCCGGTAATTGTATCCCAGCCGCGCGTGCGCCAGCCACCCGGCGCCGGGGTCGCGGCCCTGGTTGCGCATGCTCCGGCAGAGCATGGCCACCCGGTCGTCGTCGGTGACGATCATGCCCCCCTCGCCGGTGGTCATCTGCTTGTTCGGGTAGAACGCAAACGTGGAGGCCAGGCCGAACGTGCCGGCCTTGCGGCGCTGGTACGTGGCGCCGAGGGCCTCGCAGGCGTCCTCGATGACCGGCAGCCGGTGGCGCCGGGCGATGCGCATCACGCGGTCCATGGGCATCGGCCGGCCGAAAATGTGGACGGGCATCAGCAGGCGCGTCCGCTCCGTGATCGCCGCCTCCATCTTCGCCACGTCCATGTTCCATGTATCTTCGTCGATGTCGACGAAGACCGGCCGCGCGCCCTCGAACAGGGCGCAATTCGACGTGGCCACGAACGTGAACGGGCTGGTGATCATCTCCTGCCCAGGCCCGAGGCCCGCCGCACGCACCACGAGGTGCAGCGCCGACGTGCCGGAGTTCACGGCCACGGCGTGCTTCATGCCCAGGTAGCGGGCGAACGCCTGCTCGAACTCGTCGAGTTTCGGCCCCAGGCTGAGGCGCGGCGACCGCAGCACCTTTACCACCGCCGCGATGTCGCCTCTGGAGATGTCCGGACGGGATAGGGGTACGCGTTCCTCCGGCACAACCGCCTCCTGCTCTTTGCGGCCCGCCCCTCCCCCCCGGCGGGGCATTTTCGCTTCTCTGAGTGTATCCCGCCGCTGCCGCGCCGGGCGCGATTCTCAATGCGCACGCCGCCATCTGAAACCCGCAATCAATAGTCTATCGGGTTTCGGCGTCCGCCGGTTCAATCGAGGTACCCGAGGGCCTTGAGGCGTTTGCGAATGAGGTCCACCTCTTGCGACGTAAGGCCTTCCTGCGCGCTTAGCCTTGCAGTCGCGCCAGGCGCAGGAAGTAGTTGGCCCCGGCGAAGTTCGGGTCCAGTTCCAGGACCTGCGCGAGGACGTCGGCGGCATCGGCGAAACGCCCGCTGAAGTAGTACACGTAGGCGAGGAGGAACTTCATGTCGGCGGCGCGCGGCCGGAGTTGCGCCTGGCTCTCGACATCTTTCAGGTGCCGCTCGTACTCCCCGCGGTCGCCATAGAACTCCTGGAGTCGGAACTCGTAGAGGCCCCAGTTCGGCTCCAGCGCCAGGGCCGCCTCGAGGTTCCGGACGGCCTGCTTGTACTCGCCGTTGGCGTAGCAGGCATGGGCCATGGCGAACAGCGCGAAGGGGTCATCGGGCTTCAACTTGTGCGCCGCGCGGTAGGTCTCGCCGGCCAGGGTGAAGTCGCCCATGAAGAACCGGAAATCGCCGACGCGCATGTGGTCCTGGTAGGTCGTGGGCCCCGCCTTTAGCGCGGCCATGAGTTGGGCCCGGGCCTGGGGGCTGAGGGAGGGTTCTTCGAGACCGGTCCATTCGGCGGCCGCGCGGCGGAGAGCGGCCTCGGCGGGCCGCTTCACGGAGTCGGCCACCCCGCCGCGCTCGATGACCGCCAGCAGGGCCTTGGCCACGGAGTCCGCGGCGGCCACTTTGCCCAGGCGCTCCTGGGCCGCCGCCAGGTTGCCCTGGAACAGGTCCAGGAAGGCCATCAGGAAGTTCAAGTCGACGTCATCCGGCGCCTTGGCCAGTTGGGCCTGGAGTTCGTCGCGTATGCCGGTGGTATCCTTGGCGCCCGGGAACACATCGTTGACATTCGATCCGACGATCCGCGTCTTCTCGGGCCAGCCGGGCATGAGCGTCAGCGACCGGCGGACCTCGGCCGCAGCCTTCTTCGTCTGCCCGGTGGCCAGCAGGCAGAGCGTCAGCCCGCGACTGGCCGTCGCACTGGCGGCATTGCGCTGCACCAGGATCTCCCACGCCTGCTGCGCGGCCGCATAGCGGCTGCCGTTGAAGAGGAAGTTCCCCAAGGCCGCCAACTGCGGGTCGTAGAACTGGTCCATGGCCATTCCCTCCGGCAAGGGACGGCCGAAAAGCAGCGCCTGCGCGGCATCGAGGAATCGCTTCTCGCCCAGGCTTTGCTGGACCTCCTGCGTAAAGGGCGACAGGAACGCCTCGCCCGTACGGGCTGCCCCCACCAGGTCCAGGCGCGAGAAGAACCCGTATCCCAGCGCCGGCTGGTCCTGGAGCGGCAGCGGAAACATGAACTGGCGGAAACTGACGCCGGCCTGGCCGGGGCTGGCCTGGTCGGCCTCGCGGATCTTCTCGGCCAGGGCCAGCGTGGTCTCGTGCAACTTGGAGAAGCGCGCCCGCTTGTCGAAACTCAACGAGTCAATGCTGCGGAACTTCAGCCCCACCAGCGGCCCCAGGCCGGGCCCCACCCCCCGGTCGCTCAGGGAAGCCGGCTGATAGGTGTTCAGCATCAGGTTGACCTCGACATTCGGGCTGGCCAGGTAACTGGCGCCCGCGCCGCTTGGACGGCCCGAGAAACGGTTCGCCGCCGCGTAGCCGCCATAAATGCCGCTCAGGGTGTTGTTAATGCGCTGGCTGGGCAGACTGCCGATGAAACTTGTGCTCGGTCCGCCGCCGACGCTCATGCTCCGCTGCGCCCACGCCGCCTGCGCAGCAAGCAGCACCAAGAGGCAACCCAGGACTGGTTTCATGATTCCGTGCATGGGGTAAACTCAAACCCGGCCGGTCAGCCGCCACCTCAACCATTATCGGCATTCAGCCGCACCAAGGCAAGGCTAACCCCCGGCCGGCGGTCCGCGTTTTCTGGCCAGGTAACGGTCTGCGGCCGCCTTTTCCTCGGACGTCATTCGCAAGAACCCCAATCGCCAGGCCACGCCGACGAACACGGCGCCAATGACCCCGTAGAGGATGGCCGCGTACCGGCCTTTCAAGTACAGAACCAGGAGCCCGGCGACCACAAACAGGGCGCTCAAGACGTACAGAACGACCACGGTCATTCGCACCGAAAGCCCCAGCCGGTCCACCAACTGGTTGTACAAGTGGCTGCGGTCCGGCATCATGATGGGGCGGCGGTTGAGGACGCGGCGGATGACGGCCAAGCCCGTGTCGAAGATCGGAAGGCCGAAGATGAACAGCGCACCGACGAACCACTTGACCATGCCGAACTTGCTGGCGAACATGATCATCATCGCCGCCAGGACGTAGCCGATGAAGACGCTGCCGGCGTCGCCCATGAAGATCCGCGCCGGGTTGAAGTTGTACGGCAGGAATCCGATGGCCGCCCCCGCCAGCGCAAACGCCACCACGATGGCCAGGCCCGTGTACTCGTACTCGATCGCCCCCTCGCCGCGGCCGTAGGTGGCCCAGGCCTCCAGCGCCGTGGCCAGGAGCAGGAACCCGACCGAGATGATGGCGGTCACGCCCGAGCACAGGCCGTCCAGACCGTCCAGAAGGTTCGTCGCGTTCGTGGCGCCCAGCACCACCAGGAAGTGCATCGCCAGGCAGACCGCCAAGACAAACCAGGAATCCGGGCCCACATCCAGCAACGGGGTGCCGCGATAGGCCGCATACGCCTGCCAGCGAATTCCGCCCACCAGCAGAATAGCCCCCGCGAGGGCCTGGCCGATGAGTTTCGTCCGGGGGCGGATGTCCTTCAGGTCGTCCACCAGACCCGTGACAAAGGCGACCGCTCCCCCGCACGCAAGCGCCGCCACGGCGCCGGCTTGGGGCCAGGGCTTCCCCGCCGACTGTGTCAGCAGGTAATACGCCAGCACCGAGACGGTCCACGCCAGCCAGATCGCGCAACCACCCAGGTACGGGATGGGTTCCTTGTGGATCTTGACGGCGCTATCGGGCTGGTCCCAGACGCCCCTGCGCATCGCCAGCCAGCGGAAAAGGGGCGTGCCGAGGAGGCTGAGCATCAAGGCTGCCAGAAACACCCAGATGGCCGGCGACCATAGGCTCTTGAAAACCTCGAGCCACGGCCCGCCTTCTTTCGGGAACACTCGCGCGACCCCTTGGTCCCCCCGTCCCATGCCCAACCCAGCGAGCGGCCACTACTCGGAGAAGCCCCGGTCGGTCGCCTCGGCGACTTCGTCGACCCGCCGAAAGACGGCCGCATCGTACCGGAGCATCAGCAGCCCGTCCTGCCAGTCTTCGGGATGGATGTCCGGTTTGCGGCCGAGGTGCTCCTCGATGAGCCAGAGCGGGAAATCGGCCCCCGCCCGGATGGCCAGCGGCACGCCGCCCCCGAAACGCGGATTGATCTCGATGAACTTGATCCCGCCGTCCTCCGCCAGGAAGCACTGGAGCGTCACCACGCCCCGGCACTCCCCCAGCGCCTCCACCAGCCGCAGGCTCTGCCCGATGATGTCCGGATGGCGGACCGTCCGGGCCTTCGCCACCTCGCCGCCGCGCACCTCCAGGCGCCACCGGGGGACGGCCACGCGCGGCACGCCGTCCAGGCCCGCGTACACATCCACGGTGTGCTCTTTGCCTCGAACGAATTCCTGGATGACGTGGTCGCCGCGCCCGCGACTGTAAAACTCCAACGACTCCCGGTCCGGCACGTAGTGCACGTCCTTGGCGCTGGAACCGTACCGCGGCTTCATGAACAGCGGGAACGGCCCGCTCAGGGCCTTCTCATACGGAATGACCTCGGGGGTGCCGAAGCCGCGAGCCTTCAGGAACTCGAACGTCCGCTGCTTGTCGCGACAGATTTCGACGACGCCCGGCGATGAGATAACCAGCCGCGCGCCCGCCTCGGCGAACCGCTCGCGCGCCGCAGCCAGCACGGCGAGTTCCCAGTCAATGAGCGGCACCACGAGGCCGATCTCGTGCTTTCGGCAGAGATCCAGCAGGGCCTCGACGTAGTCCGCCCCGCCCACGGAAGGGACCAGAAGGCCCTCATCCGCCACGTGGAACCCGGCGGCCAGCGGAGAATGGTCCGCCCCGTAGAGCCGTCCCTTGACGCCCAGGTCGGCCATGGCCCGCCGGAACGCCTCCAGCAGGGCGACCCGCCGGCCCACGCACGTCAGCATGATGTTCAGGATGTCAGCCATGCCTTTGGCCCCCCAACCGCCTGCCCCTTGACGACAGTAGCGCGGGGCCTTGTGCCCCGCGCAGCCGGCGCGGGGGATAAACCCCCGCGCTACGGCGTAGCATAACACCGGCCCCGCCGCTGTCAACCCGCCCCCGGGTCAGAAAAGGTGTCAGGAACCCTACGACTTAAGGTTCCTGACACCTTTTCTGACTACCATTTCTGGTACACGTCCTTGCGAACAAAAAGGTGGGCGAAACTGCGCCAGAGAATCGCCAGGTCCAGCCCGAGGCTTTGGCGCTCGACGTACTGGACATCGATCTCGAGTTTCTCCTTGTGCGGGATTTCGCCGCGGCCCTGGGTCTGCGCCAGACCCGTGAGGCCCGGCCGCACCTCCAACCGGCGGCGCTCGCGCTCGGTGAATTCCCGGGCCTGGCTCATGTAGAGCGGCCGGGGACCTACCAGGCTCATGTCGCCCCGCAGGACGTTCCAGAGTTGCGGCAACTCGTCCAGGCTGCTCTCGCGGAGGCGCCGCCCGACAGGCGTCAGCCGCGGGTCCTCCGGCGACGCCGGGCTGGCTCCGAAGGGGTCGCCCCCCACGCGCATCGTTCGGAACTTGTACATCGTGAACGGTTTCATGTGGCGCCCGGCCCGCTCCTGCCGGAAGATCGCCGGGCCGGGGCTCTCCCGCCGGATGAGGATCGCGATGGCGGCCAGCACCGGCCACCCGGCGGCCAAAGCCGTGGCGGACACCACGACGTCCAGCCCGCGTTTGACGGCCCTGCCCACCGGGCTCACGGTCCGCCCTCCTGGGCCACAGGCTTGACCTCCCAGACCAGTCCGAACGGTTCCAGCCGCCCGTGCTCCATGACCCGGGACGGATAGTACCCCGGCACGTCCGATGTCACAAAGGTGCGGCGGCCTTGCACCTCGCCGCTTCCGTAAATGACAACGTCAGGGCGTCGCCCTTCCAGGACGTGCAGGCACATGAGCGGCGGCGCGGCCGTCGAGTCCGGCGCCAGGACGGCGCCCGGCGGCAGCGAATCCAGGACGTCCTGGGCGTACCGCCGCGCGCTGGTGTCGCCCGTCCGCCACGGCTGAAGGAAGTACACGTATGGATTCCGGTACGGCAGGTGCCGCGGGAACGAGGGGTACCCTGCCCGCTCGGCCGCCGCCGGAAGCACCGCGTACATCGCCACCGGCAGAAGGGCCGCCGCCAGGAGCGCCCAAGCCAGGCGCGGCGAGCGCCGCTCCAGCATCGCCGCGGCGCCAGCGCCGATGAGAATGCTCGCGAGAACATAGAACGGAATGAAGAACGCGTACTGGTCCACGACCTTGTACCTGGCGGCCCAGAGAAAGTAAAGCGCCGCCAAGACCAGGACGAGGCGCGAGAAGGCGTCCCGCCGCCGCACCAGAACCGCCGCGCCGACCGGAATCGCCAGGACCAGCGGCGTCGGATAGTTGAGCCCCACGTACAACAGCGTCTTGCCGAACAGCCCGGGCAGGTCGGCCAGGTTGAAGATGTGGCTCCCCCATCGCCCGACGGTCGCCGAACGGAGCGTCTCCACCAGGCTCCCGCTCTGCCCGTACTCCATGCCGAGGACAATCCAGTACAGCGTGCCGCCGACGATCCAGCAGACGGCGGCGGCGGGTGGAACCCACGCCGGCGCACGGCGCCGGAAACACTCGTACAGCACCCAGGCCCCGAACACCGCCAGGCTGAGGACCGCCATCAGGTGATTGCTGATGGCCGCACCGTTAAGGAGGAAGAGCAGGAGCAGCCAGCGGCCTTTGCGCCCGGCCAGCCACGCCCAGGCGCAGAGGCATTCCGCCGAAAGGAAGGCCGCCGCCCAGCCGTACGTCTCGGCGACAACCGCGTGGGCCCAGACGGCGTGGCCGACGGCCAGCGACGCCGCCGCGATGGCCGCGGGCCAGGTCCGGCCCGTCATCAGCCGCACGAGCACAAGGACGTTTGCCGCCGCCAGTGCCGTCCCGAGGGCCGACGCCAGGTTGGCGGCATAGGCGTAGTTCCAAATCGGAATCAGCCCGAGCGCGTGCGCCACCACCAGGAACCAGGGGTGGACCCGCACGGCATCGCCCGGCCGGGAAAGATGCAGCCGGGCGGCCTCGAACTGGTAATCGCCGGAGTCCTGCCAGGCGAGGTCCGGGGCCAGCGTCACCCCGTAGAGGAGCCACGCGACCAGAAACCCGGCGAGCCAGAGGCGCCCCCCCTGGCCCCGCCCGCCGCCTGCCGCCGATGCTTCGGATCGTGCCATCCCGATGCCCGAGACGTGTGCATGGAACCATCGCCATTAGATGAACAGCAACACCGCCACCATGCCCAGCCACACGGCCACCGCGGCGACGAAGGCCGGATCGCACCGCACGAGTTCCACGGGGTCCGACGCCCGCCCCGTAATCGCCATCCGGTAGAACCGGAACACGCCGTACACGACCGGCAGCACGGTGAGGAACATCCACGGGTGCCCCACGCGCTGGATCGTCTCCGGGCTGACCGTGTAGAGCATGTAGGTGACGATGGCCAGCCCCGCCGAGACGGTCATCATGTGCTCGAGGCTCTTCTCGTCGTAGAGTTCCCACTCGATGAGGCGCGTCTCGGCCGCCACGGGGCCCAGGACGACCCGCTCGCTCTCGCGCTTGGCGAAGCCCAGGAACAGGGCCAGCGTCAGCGTGCACAGGATGAGCCACGGGCTGACCCAGACGTCGATCGCCACGCCGCCCGCATAGGCCCGGATGACAAACCCGACCGCCAGCACGAGCACGTCCAGCACCGCCAGGCGCTTCAGCCCCCCGACGTACGCCAGCATCACCATCAGGTACAGGCCGAGCGCATCCAGAAACGCGCGGCCGACGACCCAGGCGACCGTGGTTGCGGCGGCGGCGAGCACGATGGCCAGGACGACGGCTGCGGCCGGACGGGTCTCGCCC
>JAPLMO010000177.1 GCA_026386995.1 Planctomycetota bacterium
TCGCGCTACTGGCCTCGCAAAAAGAACGATCATCCGCCCGGACCTCCGAAACTCCACAGCCTCTCACGGCACGAAACAGCTCGAATTGCCGCTATCAGAAATCAGTTCTCATCAGCACTTGGTTAACGGCGTTGCATGCCACCCTGCAGGGGAAGGAACGCCCGATACTGAGGGTTACCCGCGTGCGGCCAAAATCCTTGACAGTTCCGCCGGTGTACATTAGGGTAACATAAGGCAGTCGTACAGGCTCCGGCAGCGGTTGAGCCGTGCCAGATGAATTGATGAGGGAGGGCACGGCAGGTTGTGTCCCCACGTTGCGCATTATAAGGAGCGGTTCATGAAACGATTGGCGCTGGTTGCGGTGCTGATGCTCCTGGTCGTCGGGGGTCGGGCAATGGCACAGCAGGGGGCAAGCCTGGAAGGCCTTCGCTCCAAGACGGTGCTGACCGAAGCGGACCGCGTGGCACTTCGCCAGTGGCTCGCCCAGACGGTCAATACGATGATCACGAACGCCGATCCGGACCGTCGCGGCATGATAGCCGCCCGCGATTCGATCCTGAGCGAGGTACGGGCCACCGGCAGCCAGTCGCCCGCGTTCCGGCAGGTCATGGCCGAGGAACTTGTCAACGTCGCCAAGGACGCCGAGAAGCGGGCCGTCAGCCAGGAGGCCCGCGTCAACCTGACGATGACGGTGTCTGAACTGAGGGCCCCCGAGGGCGTTCCGTTCCTGGCGGCCGCCCTGGAGAAAGACCCGTATCCGGCCTCGCGGTACTGGGCGGCCCGCGGGCTGGACCTTGCGGCCGACGCCGTCGCCGAGAAGGTCAACGTGCGCCTGGAGCAGGAGATGTCGGCGGCCGCAAACAAGGCCTTTGACGCCGACATTCCGTACGTCGAGGCCGTGCTCTTGCTGGAGATGCTGGGCAAGTTCGACAACGAGGCCGCACACGACGCTCTGGTCGATGCCGTGATTAAGTTCGTCCAGCGGGCGTCGGCGTCCGATCCGATTGCGGCGCAGGCGTACATCGGGGCGGTTGCTTCCCTGAAGAAGGCCTACGCCAAGGAGGTCCGGCCCGAAGGCAAGGCCCGCGTCCTGACGGCTTACGCATGGCTCTGTGCCTGGCTCATGCCGCCCGTGGCCGATCCGTCCCTCATGGTTTCCCTGAACGCGTCGCTCGAGGAAATCACCGGAGAGAAGGTCGGCTACCCGACGACGCCCGACCCAGTCAACGAGAAACTGGCGCTGATGGACTGGGCCGAGAAGTTGTATCGCGACAAGAAGACTCCCAAGCGGCCGGCGCTGCCGGCCGTCGTCGAAGACGCCGTCAAGGAACTCAAGGGCACCCTGACCGGAGGGAAGTAGCCCGCAAGGGCGGCGCAATAGGGGGGCCGTAGTTTTTTCATGTCTCTGCGAGAAGGGAACCGTTCCCTTTTCCGGGGCATACGTTTGCCGGGATGGCCCGTTCGTTTGTCGTCTTCTATCGAGGTGGCACGGCCACCGATGCGCAGGTTCCTGATACCCCTGGCGGTGGCGGTCGCCGTAACGGTCGGCACGGCGATGCTGGCCTTTCGGACCCAGGGGCCGCAGGCCGACCTT
Organism: Planctomycetota bacterium; assembly: GCA_026386995.1. The sequence goes on from JAPLMO010000177.1 coordinate 1,595, forward strand.
GTCTGGACCGCCGGCGGTGAAGTCGCCACCCTCGATCCCAACAGAATAAACGCCCTCCAGGATGGCCGTATCGCGGCGGCGCTGTTCGAGGGCCTCACGGTCGTCGATGCTCAGACGCTGAAGGTCCGCCCCGGCGTGGCGCGCTTATGGCAGGTCTCGCCCGACGGCCTCACTTATACGTTCGACCTTCGCCGCGACGCACGTTGGAGCGACGGCAAGCCCGTTACCGCCGAAGACTTTGTGTACTCATGGCGGCGGGTGCTGGACCCGAAGACGGCCGCCGAGTACGCCTACATGCTTTACCCCATCCGCGGCGCCAATGCCTACTACGATGCGGCCTCGAAGCCGGGCGGGGCGGCCGACTGGTCGACCGTCGGCATCCGCGCCGAGGGCCCGTACCGGATCGTGATCGAACTGTCCCGCCCGTGCGCGTACTTCCTGGACCTGATGGCGTTCACGACCTACCTGCCCGTCCGCCGCGATGGCGTCGAGAAGTACGGCGACCGGTGGACGCAGCCGGGCAATCTCATCTCCAACGGCCCCTATCGCCTGGTGGAATGGCGGTTCCAGAGCCGCATGATCTGGGAGAAGAACCCGTACTACTGGGACGCCGCCTCCGTGGCGCTCGGGCGCGTGGAAGTGCGGGTCTTCAACGATGCGGTGACGGCCCTGGATGCGTACGAGACGGGGGCCGTGGACTTTACGACGGTCGTTCCGCCGCTGTCGATTCAGCCACTGCTGGCGGCGCGCGACGGCGGCCGCCGCAAAGACGTGCAGTACGAGGCCGTCTTTGCAACGTACTTTTACCGGATCAACTGCACGCGGCGGCCGTTCTCCGATGCGCGTGTGCGGCGGGCGCTGGTGCTGGCGATCGACCGGCAGGCGATCATCGAGCGGGGCGGCCGCGGCGGCCAGAAGCCTGCCTTCTCGCTCGTTCCGCCCGGTTACGAGGCCTATAAGCCGCCGCCCGGCCTCCCCGAGGACGTCAAGGAGGCCCGCCGCCTGCTGGCCGAGGCCGGATTCCCCGGCGGCGCCGGCATGGGCGAACCTGCGATTCTCGTCAACAAGGGCATGGGCCACGTGCCTATCGCCGAGATGCTACAGCAGCAGTGGCGCGAGCGGCTGGGCGTCAACGTCCGCATCGAGCAGGTCGAGTGGAAGGTCTTCCTGGACCGCATGACCCGCCTGGACTTCGATGTCCAGCGCGGCAGCTGGTATGGCGATTACGTGGACCCGAACACGTTCATCGATATGTTCGTGACGGGTGGCGGCAACAACAACACCGGCTGGTCGAACAAGGAGTATGACGCCCTGGTGGACGCTGCCGCCGGCCGCATCGATCCCGCGGCGCGGATGGAGGATTTCCGTCGCGCCGAGGCGATCCTCCTGGAGGAAGTGCCGATCATCCCGATCTATTTTTACACCCAGGTGATGCTCGTCCGCCCGGGTTTGGAGGGCGTGTACCCCAATGTGCTGAACCGCGTCGACTTTGGCGTGATCCATTGGACGAAAAATTCGTTGCCGCGCTGATAATGAAGGTCTTCGCGCGGCGGGTCTCCGTTCGTGTTTAGCGCTGTCATTCTGAGGCCCCGTTTACGGGGCCGAAGAATCTCGCCGTTCGGACGGCCGAGATTCTTCGCTCGCTCTCGCTCGCTCAGAATGACAATCTTGCCTTGCACGCTAAACACGAACGGGTCTCCGTACCCGCCGCGCAAATCAACAGTCGCAAACCGCCCTGGGGGGATGGGGAGACCGGCCCATGACGTTGCTCCACGACTACCAGAACGGGACGGCGTACAGTCGCCGTCGCATGCCGCCGCGCGACCCGAACTGGCGGCAGGCCGTGGCGCCGCAGAAGTCCTACGCCGAGGCGGGGGCCGCCACCGTGTCGCTGGCCCGGCCGGACCATCTGCCGCAGGCCGACCTGTGGGCCGTCCTGCGATCGCGCCGCAGCCGGCGCGAGTTTGCGGCGGATCCGCTCTTGCAGGAAACGCTTTTTCTGCTGCTCTGGGCGGCCCAGGGCGTCACCGAGCCGGGGACGTGGCCGCTTCGGGCAGCGCCGTCGGCCGTGGCGCTTTACCCTGTGGAGACCTACGTCTGCACGCCGCGCGTGCACGGTCTTGCGGCCGGCCTGTATCACTGGGAGTTACCCGACGAACGCCTGGCGCTGGTGGCCGCGAAGGCCGACGTGGCGGCGGCAGCCTGCCGTGCGGGCCTGGACCAGGAGATGATCGCCGCGGCGCCGGCCACGTTCATCTGGTCGGCCGTCTGGGGCCGCGCGGCCCAGAAGTACGGCGACCGGGCCCTGCGGTACGCCTACATGGACGCCGGCCACCTGGCCGAGAACCTGCACCTTGCGGCCACGGCGCTGGGTCTGGGGGCCTGCATGATCGGCGCGTTCCTCGACGACGAGATGAACGCCCTCGTGGGCGTCGACGGCCATGAGGAATCGGTCATCTACGCCGCGTGCGTCGGCAAACTACCGTCTTAACACTACAACGCCAAGAGTGAGTTTGCGCGGCGGGTCTCCGTACCCGCCGCGCAAAGTAGCGTTGTAGTACTGGAGAGAACCGATCTCGGTTTCCCTCTGCTTGCTCTGCGTTCTCCGCGGTTAAATTCTTCTTCCAAGGAGCAGTGCATGGGCCTGGCCGAATATCTCGAATCGTGCGAAGAAAAATACAGCGGCGAACTGCACCTCCTGGGCGGGCCATTTTACGGGCCCGGGTATCATAGCCGCGTGCCGGACGGCACGTACGTCCACGATATCCTGAATTCCCTCAACTACGCGCTGGCCCTTCTGGCGTCGGGCGAGGCGTGGCACGTGGCGCGTGCGGCCGACATCCTGCGCAAGGCGCTTTCGTTTCAGGACGTCGATCCGACCAGCGCGACGTACGGCCTCTGGCCGTGGCTGGCGGAGGAACCGCTCGCCGCAATGGCCCAGCCCGACCCTAACTGGGCCGACTTCTGCGGCGCGCGGCTGGCGCACGTCCTGAAGGACCACGCTGCGAAATTGCCGGCCGACGCGGTCGAGGCGGTCAAGGTGGGCCTCGGGCATGCGGCCTACGCCATCTTCCGGGGCAACACGGGCCCGGCCCACACCAACATTGCCATTGCCGGTGCGGGTGTGGCGATTGCGGCAGGGGAACTCCTCAGGCGCACGCGGCTGCTGGATTACGGGCGGCGCCGGCTCCATAACCTTGTTGAGCACACGAAGCACCACGGCGGGTTCAACGAGTACAACAGCCCCACATGCACGATGGTGGCGTTGCACGAGTGCGAGCGGATACTGAGTCTCGTGCGCGACCCGCAGTCGCGGAGCGACGCCGAGTGGCTCCGGCAGGCGGCGTGGCAGACGATCGCCGAGCATTTTCATCCCGGAACGGGCCAGTGGGCCGGCCCCCACAGCCGTGCGTACAGCCTGCGCCTGCCTCCGGCGACGGCAGAATACCTGGCCGAGCAGACGGGGGTGGACCTGGCCGGGGCCGCCGGTGCGCGCGCCGGAGGCAAGGCGGCGTCGCCGCCGTTCCCCTCGATCGCGTGTCCGCCGGCGCTCGTGGACCGGTTCCGACTCCTGCCGCAGAAGGAAGTCGAGGTTCGCCGCCGCTTCATCCGACGCGACACCGATGCCGCGAGCACCTGGGGCACGACCTGGATGGTTGAGGACGCGTGCCTGGGCTCCGTGAGCCAGGACAACATGTGGGCGCAGCGGCACGTGTTGCTGGGCTACTGGTGGACGCCGGACGACCCGGCGGTGGCGCTGCGGCTGCGGTTCCTGAAGGACGGGAAGGACCTGGCGTCGGCGTTCGTGCGGACAGTGCAGGCCGGCCCGAGGGCGCTGTCGGTGTTCAGCATGACGACCGACCTGGGGGATTTCCATCACACGCTGGACCGGTCGGCGGACGGCCTCTTCGTGGCGCAGGATTTTCGCGTGCGGTACGAACTGTCGGGCAAGGGCGTCGAGGCGATGCCGCTGGGCCACGGCCGCTACGTGCTCGTGGCGGGCGGGCGGCGGGCTGTCGTCCACACGATGCCCGGCCGCTTAGGGCCGTACGAGGTCCAGTGGACGACCGGCAAGGAGGGCGACCGCGCCTTCGTCGACGGCGTCTGCTACAGCGAGGCGCGGCTGCCGTTCGACTTAGGAAGGCTGGGCAAGGTGGTCCTCGCGGCGGGGCTGGAATTGCTGAGTTCGCACGACTCGCCCGCCGCGGTGTCGCCGAGCATCGAGGAGCACACCGAGGAGACCGTCTGCGTTACGTGGCCGCTGCCGGAAGGCGGCTTGATGGTCGAGGCGCCGACGCGGGCGCATGCGTATCCGAAGTAGGCGAAAAGAAAAAGCGCCGGCCGCGCAATGCGACCGGCGCCAAAGGCCAAGTGGTGCGCTCGAGAGGAGTCGAACCTCCAATCGCGGTTAAGCGAACCGGGACCTGAACCCGGCGCGTCTGCCAATTCCGCCACGAGCGCGTACGTCTTGCGGCCCCGCAGGGCCAACTCTATACTAATCGCAAATAGCCGCCTGTCAAGCCTGCGGATGCATGGAGGTCAGGTCATGCGAGTTTTGCCGGTTCTTGCGATGGCGGTCCTGGCCCTATGCCGCATGGCTGGGGCAGGGGAAGATCCCCGATCGCTGTACCGCCCGCAGGCCCGCGTGGAGGCCGACCCGGCCGCCTGGTACTCGCCGGCCCTCTTCTCGCCGATGCCCGTCCCTCAGCCGGGCGACTGGATGCAGGCCCATCCCGAGGCGGCACAATCGTTTCAGGAGTACGTGGCCTCGCGGCCGGTGCGGCCGACGGCGGGGCGGCACACGGTCTACCTTTCCCAACTCGGTCCGATGGCCCCGAAAGACCGTGCCCGGATGAACCTCTTGCGGGAGTACCTCGAGACCTACTACGCGCTGCCGGTGCGGTTCGGGCCCGCGGCGGGCCTGGAGGGTGTGACGAGCCGCGACCGGGCGATGTTCGGCCGCACGGTGCGGCAGTATCTATCGCGCGAGATTCTGGAGAAGACATTGCCGCCGCTCCTGCCGAAGGACGGCTTCTGCCTCCAGGCGGTGACGATGGAGGACCTGTACCCGGAGGAGTCGTGGAACTACGTTTTCGGCCAGGCGATGTTGGACGCGCGTGTGGGCGTGTACAGCCTGGTGCGGTTCTACCCGGCGTTCTGGGGCCAGGAAGAGTCGGAGGCGTCGGAGGCGAAGGGCGCGAAGCGCAGCCTTCAGACGCTCGTGCACGAGACCGGGCACATGTTCGGCGTCTGGCACTGCCAGAAATACGAGTGCGCGATGAACGGGTCGAACAGCCTGGCCGAGTCGGACCGCCGTCCGATCCACCTGTGCCCGGAATGCCTGAAGAAGTTCCGCTGGAACATCGGGTTCGACGTGGCGGGGCGCTACGAGGCCCTCAATAAGTTCTACGCGGCCCACGGAATGGCGGCCGACGCGGCCTGGGTCGAAAAGCGGCTGGACGAGTGCCGCGCGGCCGGGGCGGCCAGGTAGCGGGAATCCGTGCGGGCCGGAAAACCTCTTCGCGCGGACGCGAAAACAGATAGAATAGCGGTCGTGCCTTTCCGAGGTTGACGGAACCTATTACCATGCGTCAGGGGTTGGACCACGTCCGAGACGGAACGCGGATCCCCCGGCATGTAACTCCCGGAGGAACTGCTTCGGTGGTCTATCAACGGCTTGTGCTCGTTCTCGGCGCCCTGACGACCGCGGTCGTCATCGTGGTCGGCTGCGCGGGGCCGCTAAGGTTTCCCGAAAAGCCGCTTATGGCCGAGGAAACGGCGGCTGGCCTCGTGCGGGCCTATGACACCGACGGCGACGGCCGCGCCGACTACTTCACGGTCCAGGACGCCTCCGGCCGCGTTGTTCGCATCGGCTACGACACCAAGGGCGAAGGGACGCCCACCGAGTTCGTCGCCCTCGGAGCGATCCCCCTCAGCGCCTGCCGCCACGTCATCATCATCCTCGACGGCATCGGGTACGATACTGTGGAGGCGGCGCGGCAGGAAGGTGGCCTGCGTCTGTTCTATCCGCCCAGCCGCCTGATCTCGACGTTCCCCGCCATGACCGACCTGGCGCTGACGGACGCGTTTAGCGGCGTCACGTGCGTCGGGTACGAGGTGGTCTACTACGACCGCGAGAAGAAGAGCATCGTAGGGGGCGACGCCGACTACCTGAGCCTGAAGAATGAGTCGTGGGTGAGCAACCTCGCGTACCGCGCCGTCACGGTCATGGATCCGCTCGCTTACCTTTATCCCAACTGGGCCTTCGAGACGGAGTTGGGCGACTTCTGGAAGGTGTTTGACCGGCGCGACCGCACCGACGTGGCCGTTTATTTCGTCGGCACCGCCGGCCTCGGCACCCGCCAGGGTCTGGAAGGGCAGCGCAAGGTGCTGGCGGCAATCGACCGGCTGGCCGAGGAACTCGTTCAGAAGTCGCGCGGCCTGGTGAAGGTGACGATGATGTCGGACCACGGGCACACGCTTACGCCGTGCGAACGGATCGATTTCCGCAAGTACTTCCAGGACCACGGCTGGCGCCCTGTCAACCGGCTCCAGAAGTCGCGCGACGTGGTGCCCGTCGAGTACGGCATCATCACCTACGCCGCGTTCAACACCGACGACCGGCCGGACCTGGTTGCGATTCTGCTCGAGCATCCGGGTGTGGACCTCGTGACGTACCCCGATGGCCAGCGCGTGAGCGTTGAGAAAAAGGGCGAGCGGGCCTCGGTCGAGCGTCGCGGCAACCAGTACCGGTACGTGGCAACGGCGGGCGATCCGCTGGAACTCGCCGCCATTATCGCGAAGATGAAGGCCGATGGTCGCATGGACGCCGACGGTTTTGCCGACGACCGCGTCTGGTTCGATCGCACCCTGACGCACAAGTATCCGGACCCGCTCAACCGTTTGTGGCGGGCGTTCAACGGCATGGTGGAGCACGTGCCGGATGTCATCGCGAGCCTCAAGGAGCAGTACTCCGCGGGCTCGGCGTCGCGGGCGTTCTGGCTGCCTTACGTCGCCAGCACGCACGGGGACCTCCAGCGCAAGAGCGCGACGGCGTTCATCATGTCGACGGTCGGGCCGGTGCTTCCGCCGGGGGCCGGTGCGCGGCACCGCGACCTGCCGGCGCTGCTGGAGAAGTTGTCGGGCCGCCCGTGGCCGCCGACGCCCGAAGGGAAGAGCAAGTGACAACACCTCGCGCGGCGGCCCTGCTTGTGTTTCTTCTTGCGGCGGTCCTGAGCGGCTGCGGCACCGTGGGGCAGGACGAGCGGCGCCAGACGTCGTTCGGCATCCGGTTTCCGCCGGCCGCCGGCGCCGAGAAGCCCACGGCCTTCGTCTTCATGGTCGACGGCGTCAACCGCGACGTGTTTGACCGGCTGCTCCAGGAAGGTCGTCTGCCGAACATCCAGAAGTACTTCGTCGACCGGGGCCTCTACTGCGACCGCTGCACGGCCAACGTGCCGAGCGTGACGCTCGTGAACGAGACCGCAATCGTGACGAGCCTGTTCTCGGGCCGTCACGGCATCACGGGCAACTGCTGGTTCGACCGCAGCGCCCTTTATAATCGCAACTACGACGATCTTGGCGAGAAGAACCTCCTGGACGCCGATTACCGGGCGGAGACGCTGTTCGAGCGCCTGGCGGACGAAACGACCATGAGCCTCTTTTACCAGGCCCACCGCGGGGCCTCGAAGTTCGCCGAGAACTGGACGAGCGCCGGCCCTCCGTTCTTCTTCGGCATGTACGGCATGGTGGACCACATCTCGCTGTGGCGGTTCGATATCGTCGCCAACGTCGCGAGGGTGCAGGGGCGGTTCCAGGCGCTGGTGGTGGCTTACCTACTGGCGCCCGACATGGAAGGCTACCGCAACGGTATCTCTTCCGACGCATACCGTGCGGCACTGGAGCACGACGATACGCACATCGGCCTGATCCTCCAGGACTTGGAGGCCGCCGGCCGGCTGGACCAGACGGTCCTGGCGCTGGTGTCGGACCACGGTATGGTCGACGTCTCGCAGCACTGGTCCGTGGAGAGGTTTCTTCGCGACGAGTTGCACCTGGGCCTGGCGCCCGAGCGGCGGCGGGAAACGGTCCCCTACGAAGACCGGCTGGCCTACTTCGACCAGTACGAGGCGGTTGTGGAGGGGTCCGGCGAGCGGTATCGGGCTGTCTACCTCCGTAAGCCCCTCGCGGCCGGGCAGCGGGCCGGCAGACGCCGTACACCGCGG
>JAPLMO010000057.1 GCA_026386995.1 Planctomycetota bacterium
AGTGACCGGCTTCCGGGACGTCCTGATCCACGATTACATGGGCGTGGACACTGCCGAAGTCTGGAACGTCATTGAGACGCACCTGCCCGCGCTGCGCAGCGCGGTGGAACGGCTCCTCGGGGCCTGACCTTTTTATGCCCGTCCCAGGGTGCGCCGAAATAAAGCGGCAATCTCATCGTTGGGGGCATTCTGAGCGCAGCGAAGAATCTCGCTGTAGAAATCGCCGCGGCCAGATTCTTCGCCGCCTGAAGGCGGCTCAGAATGACAGACTCTGGCACGACGCCACTTTTTTCAGGCGCACCGCCGCCCCAACGGGTTCCCGATTCTCAAGCCTGCCCGCCTCCGGCGGGTTCCCTGTTCCCACCTCCGTTGCCTTTTCTCGCCCAATCCTTCCCCCGCGTTCTCGGCGTTCTTGCGGTTAAAGGCTCGCCCCGGCCGCCCCTGCATCCCCCGGCAGTGCCGGGGGTTTGTTTCACGACGCTGTGCCATCACGGGCTTTCCCGAGCAGGAGGGCGCCGTGGTTGTTCGGACACGCGCCCGTTGAAACGGGCGGAACCAAACGACCCGGCCGTTGGCCGAATCCCGACCTCAGGGCTCAGGCGCGACTGCCAAAATGGCAGTCCCTGCGGCCGCCGAGGGGGCGAATCACCCGAAATCAGGGACAGCGCCAGACCGCCCGGGCCGCCGGCCCGGTCCGCCGAAACCGCTTGGCGCTGTCCCTGATTGTTTTGGGGGCGACGGAAGGGGCGGCGGAGAATCCCCACTGTCCCGGTAGGATATACTATAGTATATAATCGGAGGTGGTCAAAACTGCTCGGCGGGTGCAAAAAGGTATCAAGTTCCGATCAAAAGCGCGTAAGAAGTGTCAAAAACCAGTAAAAAAGCGCCTTGCCCATCTTGCCAAACGACGCAAAAATGGCCTTGGCGCTAGCGCCAAGGGGGTTTTGGGTCCCGCGCGGCGTAAAAAGCGCCCGATTTTGCCCTCCGGCGTATACTAAAGTGAACGCGATACGTTTCGCTATCAAAGGATACGAGCCCGCGGCTCCGCACGTGCTTGGCGGGGCGCTCAGTATCCCAGTTTCGCCATTTGGGCCATGAGGCCCTTGACGGCGGCGGCGCTCTTGTCGAAGGCGGCCTTCTCCTCGGGCATAAGGTCGAACTCCAGCACGTCCAGCACGCCGCCCGCCCCCAGCCGCGCGGGCACGCCGACGAACGCCCCGCCCACGCCGTACTGGCGGTCGCAGTAGGCCGCGCAGGGGAGGACCCGCCGCTCGTCCCTCAGGATCGCCTGGGCCATCTCGACGGCGGCGGCGGCCGGGGCGTAGAAGGCCGAGCCGGTCTTCAGGAGCGCGACGATCTCGGCCCCGCCGTTGCGCGTCCGCTCGACGATTCTCTCGATTTTCTCCTTCGCAAGGAGTTTCGTCAGTGGCACGCCGCCCACCGACGAGTGACGAACCAGCGGCACCATCGTATCGCCGTGTCCGCCCAGGACGAATGCGCTGACGTCCTTGGCGCTGGCTCCCGTCTCGGCGGCGATGAAAGTCCGCATGCGGGCCGAGTCCAGCACCCCCGCCATGCCCACGACGCGCTGCGTCGGCAGGCCCGACACCTTGTGGGCCAGGCCCGTCATCGCGTCGACCGGGTTGGAAACGATGATGAGAATGACGTTCGGGCTTGCGGCCACCAGATTCTTGACGACGCCCGAGACGATCTGGGCGTTCTTGGCCAGGAGGTCGTCGCGGCTCATGCCGGGCCGCCGCGCCAGGCCCGCCGTCACGATGGCGATGTCGCTGCCGGCCGTTGCGGCGTAGTCGGTTGAGCCGGTGACGTGGTGCGCGAAGCCCGCGATGGGCCCGGCCTGTTCCAGGTCCAGGGCTTTGCCGGCCGCCAGGCCGTCGACGACGTCCACCAGGACGACGTCGCCGAGGTCCCTTGCCGCAGCCCACATGGCGCACGAGGCCCCGACGTTGCCCGCGCCCACGACGGTGATTTTCGGATGAGCCATCATCTGCTCCTTTTCTTGCGTTGCATGTAAGAGCGGGATTATAGAAGGGGAATGTACGAGGGGCAAGACAGTGGGCGCGTGGGGGCAGCAGGGCACGGCGCAAAAAACCGGGGCGACCGTTAGATCGCCCCATACCGATACGCACGGCTAACGCCGGCCTATGCCCGCGGGTGATATTTGCGATGGATCGCCTTCAGGCGATTCTGATCGACGTGCGTGTATATCTGCGTCGTGCCGATGTCCACGTGGCCGAGCATCTCCTGGACGCACCTTAAGTCCGCGCCGCCCTCCAGGAGGTGCGTTGCGAACGAGTGGCGCAGCGTGTGCGGACTGACGCGCAGGCTGATTCCCGCCCGCACGACGTACTTCTTCACCAGGCGCCAGAGCGTCTCGCGCCCCATGCGCCGGCCAGAGTGCGTCAGGAAAAGGTGCGGGTCCTGCCGACGGTCCAGTCCGGGCCGCTCGCGGGCCAGGTATGCCTCCAGCGCCTCCAGTGCCCTGCGTCCGACGGGCACGATGCGTTCCTTGCGTCCTTTGCCGAGGGCCCGGATATAGCCGATCTCCCGGTTGACGCTCTCCAGTGTGAGGTCGGCGACTTCGCTCGCCCGGGCTCCGGTGGCGTAGAGCATCTCAAGGACGGCCCGGTCCCTGAGGGGCCAGCGGTCGTCGTCGGCGTTCGGGACCGCCAGCAGCCGGTCCACCGCCTTGCGGTCCAGCACCTCCGGCAGGTTCTGCCAGAGGCGTGGGCTCTCCAGGTGCTCGGTGGGGTCGTGCTTGATGAGGCCTTCGCCGCTCATAAACCGGAAGAACATGCGAATGGCCACCAGCGCGCGGCTGACGCTCGCCACGGCGAGGTTGCGAGGCGCCTTCTTCTCGGCCACCAGAAAATCGATGATGCGGTCGGGCTCGACTCTTTCCCAATCGGGTTCGGGCCCAAGGAACGCCGCGAACCGCTCCAGGTCCCTCTGATATGCCTGGAGGGTGTTGACGCTTAGACCGCACTCGACGGTCAGATAGTCGAGGAATGCCTCGATAGGGCTGGTGGCAACCTGTAGCACGCTGTTTCATCGTCCGAAAACGGGCACGGGCTTTAACAGAAGTGCGATAACGGAGGGGCCAGGGGTCGAACCGGGACCACCTTTTATTCATTTGCGGTTGACACTTTTCGCCCGGTGATGTACGGTTAGGCCGGACGAGCGGTAACATTAGTTGAGGGTTGTGCGATGCCTGGCCAACCGGCGACCAGATCGGGTTTGGCGGCGCAGAGAGTGTCGGCTGCGCTGCTTCTATGTCTGGGCGTTTGCCTTGCGCCACCTGCCTCGGCCGACGCCTTCGCAACCCTCTCGGCCATCGTGACGGTTCCCTTGGCTGCCGCGCGGCCGGCCGAAACTCCGAAGGCCGATTCCGAACTCGTGCGCCTCCGCGACTTCGTGGTCGGCTCCGACCGTTCGTTGGCCACCCGCCGCGACGCCGCCGAGGTTCTGCTCGACAAGGACACGCCTGCGGCCCGGGCGATTCTGGTCGAGGCCCTTGCCGGCCCAGCGCCGTCGGAGCCCGTTCTGGCCGTGCTGGAGGCCATCGCCGGCCGCGAGAGCGCCCACGCGGCGTTCGTCGAGCCGCTCCTGGCGCTCCTGAAGAGTGACGACGACCCCACTCGCCTCGCTGCCGCCGCGGCCTTCGCGCCGTACCAGGGCAACGACAAGGTCCGCACGCGCCTGACGGACCTTGCCGGTGCGCCCGATGCGCCCGTGGCGGTCCGCGTGGCGGCCGCAGGAGCCCTCGGGCGCCTTACGGACAAGTCATCCATTGAAGCCCTGGTGCATCTGACGGGCGACCCGAAGTCCCCCGTGGCCGCCGCCGCAGCCGAGGCCCTGGCCGACTTGACAGGCCTGAAGGACTTCGGCGTGTCGCACGACACCTGGGCCGACTGGTGGAAGAAGCACGAGCAAGATCCCGAGTCGTTCCTCCTGGCCAGTCTCCTCAGGCGCTGCCGTGAGGAATCCCGCCGGCATGACACGGCCCTGGATCGTCTCCAGGCCCGCCTCATTCGCCATCTGACGGCCCTTTACGATGCGGCGGACGCCAAGGAGAAGGCCCGGCTGGTGCTGGCCCACCTGGAAGACTCCGTGCCGCAGGTCCGCGCCTTGGGGGCCAACCAGGCGGCGGCCCTGGCCCGCGACGTCTACGGCGCGGGCGACGGCGCAGCGCGCCAGACGTACAGCGAGTTGATCGCCGCGGCGCTGAAGCACGTGAATGACGACGACCCGGCGGTCCGCGCAGCAGCGGCGGCGGCCGTAGCGGCATGGCGGGAGACGCCCGCCGCGGCCGTGCTCCTGGCGCGCCTCGAGGTGGAGAGGTCGCCCGAGGTCCGCGCGGCCCTGGCGTGGGCGCTGGGCGGGCTGAAATCGGTTGAGGCCGTCCCGAAGTTGATCCCGATGCTCGATACGACCGGCGAACCGGAAGTCCTTCGGGCCGCCGGCGCCCTCGGGGCCATCGGCGAGAAAGGTTCGCCCGGAGCGGCGGCGGTTGAGCCGGCCGTCAAGACCCTCAGCCGCCTCGCCCGCCTCGCGCCGCAGCCGGCCGTCCGCGAGGCCGCATGCCAGGCCCTGGCGAAGATCGCGCCGTCCGGCGCCGAGGAGGTGTTGGCCGGCGCGCTGGAGGACGCCGTGGCGAGCGTCCGCTTCTCGGCCGCGCAGGGGCTCGGGAACCTCGCGAAGGTCGGCGACAAGACCCTTACGGCGCTCGGAGCGCGGCTCCAGGACGAGAACAAGGGCGTCCGTCAGGCGGTTGCGGCGGCGCTGGCGAGGCTGGGCGGCCCCGATGCCGCCCGCAAGATGGCCGACCGCCTGAAGGTCGGGGCCGAGACCGAGCCGGCTGTCCGCAACGCCCTGTGGGCCGCCGTCAAGGCGCTCGTGGACCGCAGCACGTCGCCGGACCTTGCCCAGGACCTTGGCGACCGGTTCTTCGCCCGCGAGGGGGCCGAGGAGATGCAGCACGCCGCCGCCATGTACGAGGCGGCGTTGGCGAAGTTTCCGCCCACGGCCCGCTCGGGCCAGGCTTACCAGACCCTGTACGAGAAACTGGTCGATGCGTACGTGGCCGCCGGAATGCCCGAAAGCGCCGTGCCGGCCCTGAGGCAGTTGCTGGCGATCACGCCGGCCGAAAACGCCCTGCGGATCCGCGAACTGAACCAGCAGATGGCGCGGATCCTCCTGGCGCGAGAGCCCTACGTCGAGGCCGTGCCGCACCTGGTGGCCGCCGTCAAGGGCGCATCGGCCGAGGAACGCGGGTCGCTTCTGAAGGTCCTTCAGACGCGGGCCGAGACGCTTCTGAAGTCCGGTCGCCCCGAGCAGGCGATGGAACTGCTGGACGCCTTTGTCGCCGCGATGAAAGAGGCGGGCGGCGGCGAAACGCCCCCGGCCCTGGTGGCGATACGCGACCAGGCCCGCGACGCCGTCGTTACGCAAAGCATCGCCAAGTTGCCGGGGCCGGACGAACAGGCCGTTGCCGCAACGGCTACGCTCAAGAAGATCGGCAAGCCGACCATCGGCAAACTCCTCGATGCGCTCCAGGCGGCCGCCGCCGACAAGAAAACCGTCCTGGAAGGCCGCACTCTGGCCGCGCTGGAGGCCGTCTTCGGCCGCAAGGACCACGGCTACAGCCTTCAGTCGCCCCTGGAAGAGCGGCTCAAGAAGATCGAGGTGTGGCGCGAGACGATTGCCGCGCCGGCGGTCGCGCCGTCGCCGGCCGCACCCGTACAGACGCCGCCCGTGCCGCCGCCGGCCGCTCAGTGAACTTCGCGCGGTGGGCAAGACTGCCCGCCGCGTTCAGTAGCGAAGTTGCGCTGTCGTATTAGCGTGGCCGCGCCGTGTAGCGCGGGGGTTTATCCCCCGCGTGTTCGTAAACGCGGGGCACAAGGCCCCGCGCTACGCCGCGTAAGATACGGGCCGCCGCGACACGCTAAACACATACGGCCGTGCCACACTACCGGGCCAGATAGGAAAGTGGAAAACTATGCCAAAGCGTTATGTCGGAATCGACCTTGGCGGAACGAACCTGAAACTGGGCCTCGTGGCGCCCGACGGGAAAGTTCTCGCGAGCCACTCGTCGCCGACCGAGGCGACCGGCGGGCCGCAACACGTCCTGGAGCGCATCGCCGGGGCCGTCGTTGAACTCTGCGACAAGACCGGCCTCGGCGTGGCGGACATCGCCGCCATCGGCATCGGGTCGCCCGTGCCGGTGGACACCGCGCGCGGCGTGGTCGTCTTCGCGCCCAACATGACGGGTTGGCGGAACATCCCCGTCAGCGCCGTGCTCCAGAAGAAACTCCGGCGGCCCGTGCGGGTGGAGAACGACGCCAACATCGCCGCATACGGCGAGTTCCGTTGCGGCGCCGCCCGGAAGGTGCGCGACATGTTCCTGCTGACGCTCGGCACGGGCATCGGCGGCGGCATCGTCCTGGGCGGGCGACTCTTCCGCGGCGTCTCCGACACAGGCGCGGAACTCGGGCACGTCATCATCCAGAACGGCGGCCGGGTGTGCGGCTGCGGCAACCGCGGATGCCTGGAGGCCTACGCATCGGCCACCGGCGTCGTGGCGCGGTTCAGGGCCGAGTCGGCCACCCTCGCCGGCAAGACGGATTTCACGTGCGAAGACATCTTCGTGGCCGCCGCCGAAGGCAACAGCATGGCCGGCCGCATCGTCGAGGAGACGGCCGAATACCTCGGCATCGGCATCATGAGTTTGCTGCATGTGTTGAACCCGAGCATGGTCGTCCTGACGGGCGGTATGATGGGGGCCGGCAAGCCGTTCATGGACCGCATCCGCCGGGTCGTCAAGGAGAGGGCGTTCGAGGGCGCCTCCTCGGCATGCGAGATCCGATGGAGCACGCTGGGCGGCGATGCGGGGATCATCGGCGCCGCCCTGGCGGCCGAGGCCCTCGACCGCACGGGCAAACCGGCGTAGAGTTAATACGACAGCGCAGAATTGCGATTCGCGCGGCGGGTCAGGGTATGTGTTTAGCGTGTGGCGCGCACCGCAATAGCGGATGTGGCACGGCTGGCTTGTCCAGCCGTGGGGAACGTCGCGGGCCTTCCGCCACGGCTGGGCAAGCCAGCCGTGCCACATAGCGGTGCTGGCGCTAAACACGTACGGTTCAGGAGAACCGCCGCGCACAATACGGAAGTCGCGCTGCCGCATTAATCGGGTCCGCGGTTTTTCGAGCCCCGAGCGTAATCTCGGGGTTAAAATCTTAGGTGGCGGGCGATTGCGTCGCCGGGGAGCGTAACCCTTGAGGTTTTACGCGGCGGGTACGGAGATCCGCCTCGCAATTAGCGAGGGCGCTGTCGTATATAGCGAAAAAGGGGAAGAGGCCATGAAACGCCGCTGCATCAAGTGCGGAACGGATTGGGAGATCAAGGGGCCGGTCGGTTTCCGCGAAGAGTGCCCCGAGTGCGCAGCGTTCGTCCACACCTGCATCAACTGCCTTCACTATGACGCCGTCAATCGCGGCTGCCGCATCCCTACTACGGAACCCGTCAGCGACGGCAACGAGATGAACTTCTGCGAGGAGTTCGAGTACGGTCCGGGCGGCGGCGGTGAAACTTCGGGCAAAGGCGCTGCGCCGGGCCGTCCTGCCGCAGCGCCGTCCGCCAAGCCCGCCGAGAAGCCGCTCACGGCCGATGAGGCGCGGCGGCGGTTCGAGGGCCTCTTTCGGGACCCCAAGAGTTGAGCCTTCCTTCCGATTCAAAAACCCGTCGTGAAGCCATTCTGCGCGGCGGGTCTTCCGGGCGTGTTGCCCAATATGTAGGGTGGGTGCTCTGCACCCACCAATGCCGTTTTTCGCATGTGAAAATAGTGGATGCAGAGCACCCGTACGTGTTTGGCGCCAGCGCTGCGGTGTGGCACGGCTGGCTTGCCCAGCCGTGGCGGAAGGCCTGCGACGTTCCCCACGGCGGGGCAAGCCAGCCGTGCCACACCCGCTATCGCGGCGCGTGCCACACGCTAAACACATCCGGAGACCCGCCGCGCAAAGGCTTAAGTGGCGCCGCGGCGATAATAGTAGTTCTGCTTGCCGCGGCGCTGGCGGCCGGCTGCACGATCTTTCCGCATGGGGCGTACTGGCCGCCCATGGCGCGCCGTGCGCCGGAGAGCGGTCCGGTCGAGCCTCACGCCGCCGAACTGCCGCATGCGCCGGCCGCATCCGATGCCCTGCCGCCCATCGCCGAGGCCGCGGCCCGGCGGGCGGCGCTCCAGCCGCGCATCGCCGCGCGATGGGCGGACGAGAACCTCGCCCGCTCCGCCCGCGACATGAACGGCGCCCTCGGCCGCGCGGTCTACGCCGACGCCATGCAGACGGTCGTCTGGTGCTACGTCGAGCCGGTGTCCTACCGGCGCCTCATTGTGGCCGGCCTCGAGAGTTTGCGGGCGGCCCTCGACAACCCCGCGTTTCGCCGGCGGTTCCCCGAGGCGGCCGACGACGAGCGCCGCGGCCGGTTTGCCGAGGCCCTCGACATCATGCTGCTGAAGGCCCGCGGCGCCGACCCGTGGTTTGCATTCCAGGCGTCCGACTGGCTGGCGGCCGTCTGCGAGAAGAACCGGGCGACGCTTGGCCTGCCGGACGGGGCCGCCGTCAGCGAGTTCCTCTTCGGCGCGATGGATTCGCTCGACCCGTACTCGCGGTATCTGACGCCCGACATGCTTCGCCCCTACCGCGAGCAGATGGCGGGCGAGTACGCCGGCATCGGCGCCGAGATCGCCGCACGCGACGGCCGAATCTTCATCAAGACGGTCTTCGAGGGCGGTCCGGCCGCCAAGGCGGGCCTGAAGGCGGGCGACGAGATCGTCGCCGTTGCCGGCGAACCCGTCGCCGGCCTCTCGACGGCCGACCTCACGCGGCGCCTGCGCGGCCGGCCCGGCGACGCCGTCACGCTCAGCATCAGGGCCGGCGGTAAGGGCGAGCCGCGCGACGTGGTTCTCGTGCGCGGCACGGTGCACCTGCCGGCCGTGCGCGACGCGCAGGTGCTGGATGCCGCGCGCGGCATAGCGTATGTCCGGTTCACCGACTTTCAGGACGGCGCGGAAGCGGAACTGCGGCAGGCGATTGACGGCCTCTCGCGGCAGGGCGCCAAGGCCCTCGTGCTGGACCTGCGCGACAACCCGGGCGGGTCGCTCCTGGAGGCCGTGTGGGCGGCCGGGATGTTTCTGGACGGCGGTCCGGTCCTGCGGACGCGCGGCCGCATGCTTGGCGCGACGTGGGGTTACGACGTGCCGCTCTTCGAGGGCCGGGCGTGGCGCGGCCCGCTGGCGGTGCTGGTCAACGAGCGGACGGCCAGCGCCTCCGAGGTGGTCGCCTCCGCGCTGAAGGCCCGCGGGCGGGCCGCCGTAATCGGCCGCCGCACGTATGGCAAGGGCGCGGTGCAGGTCCTCTTTCCGGTCGACTGGGGCGCCGCCGCCGTGTGCCTGACGATGGCACGGGTGTACGACGTCAAGGGCGTGTGCGTGGACGGCCGCAGCGTCGTGCCCGATTGCGAGGTGGCGGCGCCGGCCTCGCCGCCGGAATCGCTCGCCGCCGACCCTGACGTGCGTGCGGCGGTTGAGTTGCTGGGCGCCGGCGCGAAGTAGTTTCTCTCGCGCCGAGACCTTCTCTTGAGAAAAAAACCGCCATAGCCGGAATTTCTTCTAAAGGCCGAAGGCGCTCTCTTGCCGATAGACATCTGTGGAGAGATGGAGCGAGAGTTTCATGTTGTCCGCAATGTTGAGTTGAAGTTGACTGTATCGCCGAAATGCACGGATCGTTTCTCATGTAATGTTGGTGTCATGGGCTCATGCAAAGGAGAATGAGTTATGGCTAAGGCCAAGAAGAAGGCGAAGAAGACGGCCAAGAAGAAGAGGTAGCAGCCGGATGTTTTGCGGTCACCGGAATACGCACCCGGGAGACTTCACGGAGAGGTTCGCTGCAAGGCGGACCTCTTCGCGTTTTTATGCGAGGCGCCCACGCTATTGACGCCGCGGAAGGCCGGCCATATACTGCCGCGCCCCCCGGAGACAGCCCTAAGCCATTTCCGGGCGGCAATCCGGATGTTCCAACGCATGGCCGGGGCGCCGGCGCTTCTGGGGAAGCGCGGCCCCTCTGGCCTATTACTCGATGGTGAGACGCTCATGGACGCACAATACGCAGCCGTTCTGAAGGGCAAACTGGACGCCGAGAACATGGCGCGCCTGGAGGCGCTGGCCGATCCGCGCCTGGAGGCATTCGTGGCCGATGCGGCCGAACTCTGCCGGCCCGACGCCATCCGCATCATCGCCGACGCCGAGGCCGACCGCGAGTACATCCGCCGCCGCGCGGTCGAGAACGGCGAAGAGATCGCCCTGGCCACCCCCGGCCACACGGCCCACTTCGATGGCTACCAGGACCAGGGCCGCGACAAGGAAGTCACGCGGTACCTCGTGCCGAAGGACGTCAGCCTCGGCCCGAACCTCAACGCGATCGAGCACGGGCAAGGCCTGGCGGAAGTGCGCGGGTTCCTGGCGGGGTCGATGCGCGGCCGGACGATGTACGTGGCATTCTTCTGCCTCGGGCCGACGGGCTCGCCTTTCAGCCTCTCGTGCGTCCAGGCCACCGACTCGGCGTACGTGGTCCACTCGGAACACCTCTTGTACCGCCCGGGCTACGAACAGTGCAAGCGGCTGGGCGGCGGGCCGTTCTTCCGGTTCGTTCATTCCGCCGGCAAACTCGTCGGCAACGTCAGCGCCGAGCCCGACAAGAAGCGCATCTATATCGACATCCAGGAGGACATGGTCTACAGCGTCAACACGCAGTACGGCGGCAACTCGATGGGCCTGAAGAAGTTGGCCCTGCGCCTGGCGATCCGCAAGGCCGACCGCGAAGGGTGGCTGGCCGAGCACATGTTCGTCATGGGCGTCCACGGCCCCAAGAAGCGCGTCACATATTTTACGGGGGCATTCCCGAGCGCGTGCGGCAAGACGTCGACCGCCATGATCCCCGGCGAGACGATCATCGGCGACGACATCGCCTATTTCCGCCGCCTGGGCGGCGAGGCCCGCACCGTCAACGTCGAGGCCGGCATCTTCGGCATCATCCAGGACGCGAAGGAAAAAGACGACCCGGTCATCTGGAAGGTCCTCGCGACGCCGGGCGAAGTGATCTTCTCAAACATCCTCATCAAGGACGGCCGGCCGTACTGGCTGGGCATGGGCCAGGAGATACCGAAGGAGGGCATCAACTTCTCGGGCGCGTGGCATGTTGGCAAGATCGACAAACAGGGCGTCGAGATTCCGCCCGCCCACAAGAACGCCCGCTACACGATCGCCCTGGCGACCCTCCAGAACCTCGACCCGCGGTTCAACGACCCGCAGGGCGTGCCCGTGGGCGGCATCATCTACGGCGGCCGCGACAGCGACACCAGCGTGCCCGTCCAGCAGTCGTTCGACTGGGCACACGGCATCATTACCATGGGCGCCACGCTGGAAAGCGAGACCACGTTTGCGACCATCGGCGCCGAGGGCGTGCGGGTCTTCTGCCCGATGTCGAACCTCGACTTCCTGGCCATTCCGCTGGGCCGCTACATCAGCAACAACCTGAAGTTCGGCGAGGGCCTCAAAGAAGTGCCGCTCGTCTTCGCCGTCAACTACTTCCTGCGCCGCAAAGACGGCTCGTGGGTCACCGGCATGAGAGACAAGGCCGTCTGGATGAAGTGGATGGAACTGCGCGTCCACGGCGAGGCCGAGGCCATCCAGGGCCCCACCGGCCACCTGCCCCTGTACGCCGACCTGAAGAAACTCTTCAAGAAGGTTCTGGCGAAAGCCTACACCGAGAAGGAGTACGTCGGGCAGTTCACGATCCGCATCCCCGAGAACCTGGCGAAACTCGACCGCATCGAGAAGATCTACCGCCAGGACGTCTCCGACACGCCGCCCGTGGTGCTGGAGGCCCTTGCGGCCCAGCACGACCGGCTGCAACTCCTGGGGGCCTCCAAGGGCGACTACGTCTCGCCGATGGACCTGTAGGTTGGTTTCTGTGTTTTGGTCAGCCGATCGGCAATAGTTTGTGCATTCGCCCACATTGCCGATGCACTGTCGAGATTCTGGTGCGTATCGGGGTCATCAGCGCAAAAGGTAGCCTGCGGCGGCCTTTGCGCGCCGGAACTCATTGCTCATGTCTCTCTGGAAGTCGCCGAACCCTCGTGGGCACTGTGATGCGATTTCGTCTAAGCGAACTCCGATCCGCCAGAATCGCTCGGCGAAATCATACGCCAGTTCGAGGTTGCCATCTCCGTAGCGGAATTCGAGGCAGCCCGATAACTCGGTGATTTCATCGAGCGTCTTCTTGGGATTATCATCGCGCTCCGCTTGGTAGCCGCGGACCGCATAACGAGCGTCTTGAGGCAATGCGGCCGTAAAACCAGACCACGCCAGGGTGTTCGTTCTGTCCCCGAGCCACCATGCTTCAATTTCCTCAATTGCCGTGCCGAGGACGAATCGTGGCTTTCCTCGGATTAGATTTCGCACCTGTTCGTGGACCGCGAGCGTTTTGTGATCGAGAAGGATCACAAAACAGGCGTGGTCGAAATGGTCAGTGTCCAGCGCCTTGACCAAACGTCGAACAGCCTCAAGCACGCCGCCTTGGCCACGTTTTCGCAATAGGAAGGTCTCTGCAAGGTCACGTGTATCCAGTGGCCATTTGAAATCCGCCCGCTCCGCTGCGATGTGAGACAAGAGAGGAGGTAAGAGCACATGATCAATAGCCCCTTCGGCGATAACGCCAATCTTCGTGCTCACAAGTGCTCTCACCTGGCGGTTGCGCCCAGAATGCCGTTGAACCATGCCTCCCCCAGCGCCTGTTTTCCCAGCGTCTGGCTGAATGTCTGGCGGGCGTTGTCAAGTTGCTTATTATCGCTGAGCCGGACGATTCGTGCGCCCGCTTGGGGCCCTGGCCGCTCCATGCAGAAGACTTCTTCAGGGTGATCAAAAAACTCATCAAGGACATAGGGGCTATGGGTTGTCAGAAACACTTGGCATTTGTTAGGGGGCTTGCGCAAGGTGAGTTCGCGAAGAACCTGGACCACCTCATGAAGCAGTTGTGGATGCACCCCGTTCTCTGGCTCCTCGAACGTCAATACCGAAGGAATTCGATCAATGTAGAGCAGAGAGGTGACCGCAAGCAGGCGCAACACGCCATCGCTCATTTGTTGGCTGTTGAAAACAACCTGCTTTCCGTTCCCCTCGTGCAGGCGTATTGTGCGCCATCCCCATCCGCCCCCCGATACGGAAATGTGTGATAGGGTTGGGAAAAGACGTTTGAGGCGGGCTTCGAGGCGGCCGAAGGCTTCACGATTCTTGTCCCGCAACCTTCCTAGCACCGAGGCAAGATGTTCGCCGGACTGGCCGATCTCGTCGTGTTTACCGCGGTCCGGGTTGCGAAGGACCTTGGGGTCCCAGATCAGATAGGAGCGAAATCGCTCAATCCACTTGCGGAAACGGATAGCCTGCGGGTATTTGGCGCGGTCTTCCGTAGGATCCCACCGGCTCATTACGCTGGCAGGAAGGCTAATAATCTCCCGATCCTCCATTGTGCCAGAGAGCCGGTTAAGATAACGGCACGTTCGGCCCTTGCGTTCAAGGAGTACTTGGGCCGAAGAAGCGGCTCGCGGGGTCCAGCACAGTTTTTCCTCGTCAACAACCACGTATCTTCTAAGGCCAAGGGCAACAGTGTAGTGGTACTCCCCCGCGCCAACCCCATGCTCGTCGTCATCGAGTTCCGCCTTCAATTCCCAGCGGATTTTTTTTCTGGCTTGGCGGAGATTGGGGATGTCTCGGTACTCCCAGCCTCGCTCCTTTAGGTAGACCTCAACCGAACTTTCAAAGAAGGCTCTGAGAAAATCGACAGCCTGTAAGAGTGAGGACTTGCCGCAACCGTTCGGCCCGATAAGCACGTTGATGGGGGAGAACTGGAGGAATTCGCCTTCCTTCTCGGGAATCCGCTCAAGGTTCTTAAAGTTGCGGATGGCTAGGGCTTTGATCATCGGAGGCCCCCTGTACGCCGGTCAGTACCGTGTTCCTGCGTGCCGGACACAGACAGTAGTGTACAGACTAAGGAGAGCGGCCGCCAGAACCTTTCGTCGATCTTTCTGGGATTCGCTTGCGGCAATTGAACGCATCGGTACCTTGTTATACTCCAGCCCTTGTGCCTGTCCTCTACCCATGAATCAGCGGTGGCAGGCAGTGCACGCACACCCACTGGCTCTTGCCCTGGTGGCGGCAGGGGAAGAGCACGGCCTCCTCTTCGCCGGTCCCGCAACGGAAGCACGTCTCGCCGATGAGCACTTTGCCGCGCTTGGCCTGCACTTCCTCGGCGGCCTTGTGGTCGAAGGCCGGCGCCTCGCGCTCCTCGATTACCAGTGCCCCGGTGGGGCATACGCCGAGGCAGAAGCCCGCCCCGTCGCAGAGTTCCTCGCGGACGACCTTCGCCTTGCCGCCTACGATCTGGATCGCCCCCTCGGCGCACGGCGCCACGCACACGCCGCACCCGTTGCACAGGTCCTCGTCGATCCTGACGATCTTGCGTTTCACAGTCTTCGCCTTGGTCATCCGAGCCTCTCCTTATGCGTCATTGTTCACACCCCAATCATAGCAGGCAAGAGGGCAGGGGGCTTTGATGCAGGTCAAGAAACGCCAAGAGAGTTGCGGGCGGCTAATCCAGCGTTTGCCCGCCGGCCAAGGCCTCCAGTTTCGCGGCCTTGCGGAACGTGATGACCTTGCCGTCGACGGCGATCAGGTCCGCCGCCGCCAGCCGCGCGAGGCCCCGGCTGAGGGTCTCCGGCGCGGTTCCCAGTTGTCGCGCAAGTTCCCCTTTGGGGATGTCGAGTCGGACGGACCGGCCCTTCTCCAGAGGCACGCCCTTGCGGCGGGCCAGGTCCGTGAGGTACCGCGCCAGGCGGCCGGCGACGTCCGTCAAGGCGATCTGCTCGACGAGGCTCGTCAGTTGGCGGCACAACCGCGACAGCGAGGCGATGAGGCCGAACGCCAGGGCGGGGTTTTCGCCCAGCCCTCTGAGGAACCGCTCGCGCGGGAAGAACGCCAGGCGGCTCTCGGCCAGCGTTTCGGCGAACGCCGGAAACGTCTCCCCGGCGAACATCGCCGCCTCGGCGAACGCCTGGCCCGGCCCGAAAACGTGCAGGATCTGCTGCCGGCCGTCCGGGGCGAGTTTGTAGACCTTTACATTCCCGTCGAGGATGACGTAGAACCCGTCGGCCGGGTCG
This sequence comes from Planctomycetota bacterium, assembly GCA_026386995.1. Next base: position 15,286 of record JAPLMO010000057.1, read on the forward strand.
CCGTCGCGGACCACGATCTGTCCCGCGGGCACTTTGCGGTCGATCGCCAGGCGCGCGACCGACTCCCGGGCCTTCTTGTCGAGGCCCGAAAAGAGCAGTGTGTGTTTCAGGGAATCGGCCAGGCTCATGGCAACTATTGTAAGGGGATTCGCCGCGGTGTCACTGGAATTGAGGGACGGTCAATGCAGAATGGAGAATGCAGAATGTAGAAACAAGAAAACCGCCTCCGGCGCGCAGTGCTCACCTTTCATTCTGCATTCTTAATTCTGCATTCTGCATTAAGATCAGTTCGCCCTTGGATGGGCCGCCGCGTACACTTCCTTCAGGCGGCTGGCGGTGACGTGCGTGTAAATCTGCGTGGTCGAGAGGCTGCGGTGCCCAAGGAGTTCCTGGACGGCCCTGAGGTCGGCCCCGCGATCCAGCATGTGCGTGGCAAACGAGTGCCGCAGGGTGTGCGGCGTGGCATGGCCTTGGAGTCCGGCCAAGAGGAGGTACTTGTCGAGTTTGCGGCGGACGCTGCGCGAACTCAGGCGCCGGCCGTGACGGTTGATGAAGACGGCCTTGGCGTCGTGGACGCCGCAGGCCGCGCGGGCTTCCAGATACTTGTTCAGCGACCGCAGGGCGAACGAGCCGAGCGGGGAGAACCGCTCGCGCTTGCCTTTGCCTCGCACGCGGGCGCACTCGCCGATGGGGTCGAGGTCCTCCAGGTCCATGCCCACGAGTTCGCTGACGCGCATGCCGGTGGAATAGAGGACTTCGAGCATGGCGCTGTCGCGGAGCGAGAGCATGTCGTTGCCGCACGGGGCCTTGAGGAGGCGCTCCACGTCGGACGGCGCGAGGAACTTCGGCAGCCGCTTTTCTTGGCGCGGCGTGCGGATGACCTTGACGGGGTTGGCCTGGACTTCGCCGTGGCGCGCGAGGAACTTGTAGAACGATCGCAGGGTGGCGATCTTGCGGGCGACGGTCGCGCGGCTGTACTCGGCCCGACGCAGGTCCGCCAGGTATCCGCGAAGGTCCAGCGGCGTGACGCGGCGAAGCCGGTCCGAAAAGGCCGGGCCAGCCAGGTCGTCGGGCGTGGCGCCGGGGCCGGCCAGGAACGCCGCAAAGGCCGCCAGGTCCGTCGCGTAGCATCGGACGGTGTGTATGGAGAAATTGCGCTCGTGTTCCAGGTATGTCATGAACTTTTGGATCAGCGGGTTGGTCATCCGCGGCTCAGTTCTGTCCGGCTTCCTGGCCGAGAGCCCGGCTGACGATCCGTTGCGTGACCTGCCGCGCAAGGACCGCCGCGTCGAACCAGTCAAACTCCAGGTCGGGGTTCTCGGCCCACTCCATCAATTGGGCGATGAGGGATTCCTCGTCGCCTGCGCCGCACCGGACGACATAGCGTTCGGCGCCCTTGACGAGCGAGAATTGGTAGGTTGCGGTCGTGGCACTCACGCTGGACACCTCCCTCCGGTCTCGGCGCGCCCGCCCGCGAAGCGCCGAGTCTCTCGGCGCTCGCCACCGGGCCGCCGTAATGATTATCGGCACGTGGGGGGTGGGGCTTAACCGGAATCCGACGGGGGGGCGGTCGGTAGTAGTACTACAACGCCACTTCGGGATTTGCGCGGTGGGTCTCCTGACCCACCGCGCATGAAACGGGCCTGGGGGCCACGAGAACGCGGTTTGCGCGGCGGGTCGGGAGACCCGCCGCGCAAAATCTGCCCAAGTGGCGTTGTAGAGGTAGTGCGCCAACTTCAATTATGTGGGTGCCACGGCTGCGCAGTTTGCAGCCGTGCGTCCCCGCCAACGACCACGGCTGCACAAGGAGCAGCCGTGGCACCCACAGATTTAGTCCTGACAGGCTACTAGGTCCGCGGGCGTTTTGCATGCGGGCGTTTTGCATTGACAGCCCTGCCCGCGGGGTCCTACACTCGCCCCCACTGGACGCCGCTGGAGCCCGCCGCCGGAGCGGCGGGGTATCCGCGTTGAAAGAGAGATCTCTCATGGCCGACCTCGTTGCACGCTATCGCGAAATCTTCGGTCCCGCGGGGACCGTTCGCGTGGTCCGCGGCCCGGGCCGCGTCAACCTCATCGGCGAGCACACCGACTACAACGGCGGCTTCGTCATGCCGATGGCTCTTGAGGCCTCGGTCCGCCTGGCGCTCTGGCCGCACCAGGAACCGGTCGTGCGCCTGTGGTCCGAGCAGTTCGCCGAGCGGGCCGAGTTCTCGCTGGCCGGCGAGGGAAAGGTCGAGCCGCCCGCCGAGCCGCCGCACTGGCTCCGCTACCCGATGAAAGTTGCCGAGGTCCTCGCGGAGGCGGGCGTGCGGATGTACGGTTTCAATGCGGTGGTCGAGGGCGACGTGCCCGTCGGCTCTGGCCTGTCGTCCAGCGCCGCCTACGAGGTGGCCGCGGCCCTGGCATTTCTGCTGGCGGCGAAACCGGACCTGCCCGCCGGCCCGGCCGAGGCGGTTGCCAAGGCCCACGGCCTGACCACCGGCCGGCTGGCGCAACTCTGCCAGACGGCCGAGCATCGCGTCGGCGTCCGCTGCGGCATAATGGACCAGTTCATCAGCCTGCACGGCCGCAAGGGCCACGCCATCGTTCTGGATTGCCGCGACCTTTCGTACGAGGCCGTGCCGCTGCCCACCGGAAAGGCGAAGGTTGTCGTCATCGACTCCGCCGTCCGCCGCAAACTCACCTCCGGCGCCTACAACGAACGCCGTAGCCAGTGCGAGGAAGGGGCGGGGCGACTGCGGAAGTTCAACCCCGACATCAAGGACCTGCGCGACGTTACGCTAGCGCTCTTCAGCGCCCACGAGGAATCGTTGCCGCAGGTCGTCCGCCGCCGCTGCCGCCACGTCATCACCGAGGACGAGCGCGTCATGGAATCGGCCGAGGCCCTGAAGGCGGGCGACCTGGACCGCTTCGGCCGCCTCATGAACGCCAGCCACGATTCCCTCCGCGACGTTTACGAAGTGAGCGGGCCGGAACTGGACCTCCTCGTAACGATCGCGCGCGGCGTGCCGGGTGTTCTGGGGTCGCGACTTACGGGGGCGGGCTTCGGCGGATGCACCGTGACGCTCGCGCGGCCGGAGGCCGTCGAGCCGCTCCGGGCGGCCGTCATGGCGAAGTATCCCAAGGAAACGGGCCTTCAGCCGCGCATCTGGGTCTCCGACGCCGCCGATGGCGCTGGCATCGACGCATAGCTCGGGTGGCATGGTCACGCTGTTGCGTGACCATGCTGCGTACGAAGTGTTTGCGCGGCGGGCAGTCTTGCCCGCCGCGCCCGGACGACCGTGGCCTGGCGGCGGGCAAGACTGCCCGCCGCGCTGGCGGCTTTGGCAAGGCGATAATGATACCTTTCATCCAAAAACTCGCGCGCGGCGCGAACCTCTCGCTCGAAGAGTCGCGCGAGGCCATGCGCACCATTATGGAGGGCCGGGCCACGCCCGCCCAGATCGGGGCCTACCTGACGGCGCTTTCGATCAAGGGCCCCACCGCCGATGAGATCGCCGGCGCCGCCCTGGTCATGCGCGAGAAGGCCACGCGCATCGACGTGGGCGGCCTGCCGGTCGTCGACACCTGCGGCACGGGCGGCACGGGCAAGTGTACCTTCAACATCTCGACGTGCGCGGCCCTCGTGGCCGCAGGGGCGGGAGTGTACGTGGCCAAGCACGGCAACCGGGCGGCGACCTCCCGTTGCGGCTCATCCGATGTGCTGGAGGCACTGGGCGTGAACGTGAGCGCCCCGCCCGCCGTGGTCGCGCGGTGCATCCGCGAGGCGCGGATGGGCTTTCTCTTCGCGCCGCAACTGCACGGGGCGATGAAGTTCGCCGCCCCCGTACGCAAGGAGATCGGCATACGCACGATCTTCAACGTCCTCGGGCCGCTCACAAACCCCGCCGGCGCGCGGCGGCAGGTGCTGGGGGTCTTCGCGCCGCACCTTGTTGCGACGATCGCCGAGGTCTTGCGGCAGCTGGGCGCCGAGCACGCCTTGGTCGTGCATTCCGAGGACGGGATGGACGAAGTCTCGCTCTCGGCCCCGACGCACGTCTGCGAGGTGCGCGGCGCGGCGATTACGTGCTACGACCTGTCGCCGGAGTTCCTCGGCCTTCCGGCCGCCGGGCCGGAGGCGTTTCGCATCGAGTCGGCCCAGGAGAGCGCCGCCGCCATCCGGGCGGTCCTGGCCGGCGAGCGCGGCCCGCGGCGGGACATCGTCCTGGCGAACGCCTCGGCGGCCATCTACGTCAGCGGTATCGCCCGCGACGTTCACGACGGACTCCGCCGCGCCGCCGCCGCCATAGATTCCGGCGAGGCCGCCAGGGTCCTGGAATCGCTCGTCGCCCTTTCGCACGCAAGTGCCTGAATCGCCGGGTGGCATGGTCACGCTGTTGCGTGACCATGTCGCAGTGACGGGCCAGGCGCCGTTCGAGTCACTCGCCGCGGCGAGCCACCCGGGGCTCCCGAGAATCGCTTTGCACGCCCGCCGGGCCGATGCTATTATCCTCTAGATGGGCAGTATTGTCGCTCGGACCCTGTGCCGGCGACGCCGGGCTTGTCCGTGTCTAGCGCTGTCATTCTGAGGCCCCGTTTACGGGGCCGAAGAATCTCGCGGTTCGGACGACCGAGATTCTTCGCTTGCATTCGCTCGCTCAGAATGACAAGTTTTGCTTGGCACGCTAAACGCGTACCGGGCTTGTCCGGGCCGCGGGCCGGGCGTATGATTGGCATGCCCGAACATGGGATGGGAGCGGTCATGATTCACTTTACCTGCGACCTCTGCGGCAAGACGCTGCTGGCGGACGAGGACACGCGGTACGTCGTCAAGATCGAGGTCTACGCCGCCTACGACCCGATGGAGATCACCGACGACGACCTCCAGGAGGACCGCACCGACGAGATGGAGAGCCTTTTTGAGGAACTGGATAGTCTGGACCCCGAGGAGGCCGAGGCCGAGGTCTTCAAGACCTTCCGCTACGACCTGTGCCCCGAGTGCCATGCGGCGTACCTGAAGGACCCGCTGGGGAGCCGGTTGCGGCAGCGGGCGAAGTTTGAGCACAACTGACACGGAGTGGCTCATCCAATGGGTATGACGATCACCGAAAAGATCATCGCCGCCCACTCGGGCCGCGAATCCGTCGCCCCGGGCGACTTCGTTTTCGCAAGCGTCGACATCGCCCTCGGCAACGACATCACCGCGCCGATCTCCATCCACGAACTGGCCGTCGCAGGCATCGAGAAGGTCTGGGACGCCACGCGCGTGGCCCTTGTGCCCGACCACTTCACGCCCGCCAAGGACATCGCCAGCGCCCAGCAGGCGAAGGTCTTGCGCGACTTCGCCCACGCCCAGGGCCTGACGCATTACTGGGAGATCGGCCAGATGGGCGTCGAGCACGCCCTTCTGCCCGAGCAGGGCGTCGTCGGCCCCGGCGACCTCATCATCGGCGCAGACAGCCACACCTGCACCTACGGAGCCCTGGGCGCCTTCGCCACGGGCGTCGGGTCGACCGACCTGGCCGCCGTCATGGCCATCGGCAAGGTCTGGCTGCGCGTGCCGGAATCCATGAAGTTCATCTTCAAGGGCAAACGCCAGCCCTGGGTCTCGGGCAAGGACCTCATTCTCTACATGATCGGCGAGATCGGCGTCTCGGGGGCGCTGTACCGCGCGATGGAGTTAACCGGCCCGGTCATCGAGGGCCTGCCGATGGACGACCGCCTCTCGATGTGCAACATGGCGATCGAGGCGGGCGGCAAGAGCGGCATCATCCCGCCCGACGCCGTCACGCGCCAGTACGTCAAGGGCCGCCTCGAGCGCGACCCGATCTATTACGCGAGCGACTCTGGCGCCAGGTACGTCCAGACGTTCGACTGGGACGTCACGGCCCTGGGTCCGGTCGTCGCGTGCCCGAACCTGCCCGACAACGTCAAGCCCGTCGGGGCGCTGCGCGAGGTGGCCTTGGACCAGGTCGTCATCGGTTCGTGCACCAACGGCCGCCTGTCGGACCTGGAGGTTGCGGCCGGCATCCTCAAAGGGCGCAAGGTCGCCGCGGGCCTGCGGTGCATCATCATTCCGGCCACGCCGACGATCGAGCGCGAGGCCCTGCGCCGCGGATACCTGGAAATCTTCATGGAGGCCGGGGCGGTCGTCTCGACGCCCACCTGCGGGCCGTGCCTGGGCGGCCACATGGGCATCCTGGCCGAGGGCGAGACGGCCCTGGCCACCACCAACCGCAACTTCACCGGACGCATGGGCCACCCCAGGAGCAGCGTGTACCTGGCCAGCCCGGCCGTTGCGGCCGCCAGCGCCGTCACGGGCCGCATCACGCATCCGGCAGAAGTGGTGGGCTGAGCGTTTAGCCGTCGCCGGAACGTTTATCTGTTATCGCACGTTTAGCCGTCGCCGCACACGGCGACGATCATCATCATCATCATCCGACCGCACGGCATCCACGTCGCCGTATGCGGCGACGGCTAAACATGCGGCGACGGCTAAACATGCGGCGACGTAGTGTCAATCCGCAATCCGCAATTCTCAATCCGCAATCATTTCACCGCCCCCTTGTTACGCCGAAGCACGCCGGACTATGATGAACAGAAGTGGAAGGAGTCACCAGCCCCGAAAGGAGGCGGCCCATGGATGTCGTCAAGTATTTGAAGTCGAACAGGGTGAAGTTCCAGTTGCGGCATCATCCCGCCCGCTTCACGGCCCAGGAGGTGGCGGCGGCCGAGCACATCACCGGCGAGGAGGTCGCCAAGGTCGTCATCGTCAAGGCCGGCGAGAAGTTCGCCATGTTCGTCCTGCCGGCCACGTGCGTTCTGGAGATGGCCGAGGTCCGCAAGGTCCTCGGCGCCAAGGAGTCGCGCCTGGCCACCGAGGAGGAGATCGGGCAACTCTTTCCCGATTGCCAGGTCGGCGCCATGCCGCCTTTCGGCGCCGAGTACGGGTTGGACATGTATGTCGATAACCACCTGGCCGCCGACCCGGAGGTCCTCATCCCGGCCTGCACCCACGAGGACGCCGTCCTCATGGCCTGGCAGGATTATCAGCGCCTGGCCAAGCCCAAAGTTGCCGCCTTCGCCAGCCACAGGGCATAGAGCAGGGCGGCACAACTTCCGCATTTCGCGCGGCGGCTGCGCAGGCCCGCCGCGCGAATCGCGATCTAGTGTAGTGTTTCAGAATTATCGCACATTATGGTATCGGGTGCCACGCCTCGCGCTGTTTGCAGCCGTGCTCTGCGTCGAACGGCGGCACGGCTGCAAACAGCGCAGCCGCGGCACCCGGTCGCCCTGGATAAGATATCATCTGAGTGAAACACTACACTAGCGCTGCCGTATTAACCGAGGGGCTGCCGCCCGCAACCGCACATCGGAAGTCACTTCGCCGACGTCCCGACCACCGTCCGGTACGTCGCGAACAAATCCGTCCCGATGCGGACGATCGACAGCGTCTCGCGCTGGTGCGTCGCAAAGTCGCGAACCAGGTCCAGCCGGTACCGCAGGCGGTAATCCTTGCGGACGGGACCGAGCCATGCGGCCTTGGCCTTCAGGCCATCGGGCTTGGTCTTCCAGAAATCCAGGGCGAACGTTGCGACGGCGTCTCGCTTCCAGCCGGGCGTGAAGTCCATGGCCCCCGGCGGCCCGTGACCCGCCTCCGGCCGCCAGCCTTCGACGCGGGTCAGAAGGTCGGCCCCTGCCGCAGGCAGTTCGTCCAGCACGGCTTGCATCCGCTCGGCGTCCAGCAGGTTCGACGCGACGACGATCCCCTCCACGTACGGCAGGTCTTTGTGCCGATGGCAGAGGTAGAACGTCGCGCGGCGGGCCGGGCGATTCTCGGCATCCACCCACCGCGACGCCTGGTGCCAACGCCCGTGCGACTCCAGCGATCCGCACGCCAGGCACAACTCCATCGCCACCGGCTCGTCGTTCTCCAGTACGTCGGGCGCAAGCAGCCGCAACCGCTCCGTGAATTCCCGGTCATAGTCGGCCAGGCAGGCGTCGCAGACCCGCAACTCGACCCAGGGCCAGAACCCGGTCATCGCCCGGTATTCCGGGACCTCCAGGCGCGGATTCAGCCTCCTGAAAAGGCGCCGCTTCTCGCAGATGTCACAAACAGCCATGCAACCTCCTGACCGGTGCACAATCCGGCATCACGTCCGGCCGACGACCTCGCCCGGGCGAGTCTTCGACGTGGTTACCGCGTGCCGCGCGCCGTTGCGGCGGCCTTCGGCCCATTATATACGGTTCGTGCAGGTCTTGGACCAGTCCCAGAGAATAATCGGCCGGCCGGCGGGTCTCAACCAAAAAGCCCGCGGCGTGGTAATGCCAGTTATGTGTGTCCTGGATTGTGGAATGTGGCACGGCTGGCTTGTCCAGCCGTGGGTATCGCCAGCGGCCGTCCGTCACGGCTGGACAAGCCAGCCGTGCCACACTCGATAGGAGCGCACGCGAGGCATCACACGGTTGGGCTACCTTGCGGCGTCCGGCCCGCATTCGATGAGCAGGCGGCGGACCCACGGCGGCGTCCCGCGCTGGAACGCATCAAGGAACTTCTGCCGCGTGAAGTAGTACAGGGCCAGGCCCCCCTGGAAGAGCACGCTCAGCACGATCACGAGCGAGTAGAACCCGTACGTCACCAGCGGCGCCCACTGCTCGATGTTGCGGTCGATCTCGCGCTCCATGTCGGGCATGGCCCCCAGTTGAGCGCGGAACTCGGGCGACATTGCCGCCGCCCTTATCTCCTCGGCCGAGAACGTCAGCATCTGGATCGCGCAGTACAGCACGATCAGGCCTATGAACGCGAGTTGGTTCTTGCCGAGCCACCGCGCGGCCGACAGGTCCGCCTGCCGCATCTTCCGGTAACCCGCGAACTCCACCGCGCCGACCGCGCACACGCCCACCGTGATCATGACGCCGGAGAAACTTGGCCAGAAGAGCGTGAACGCCACCGCGCTGGTGCCGATGACGAGCGTCGTCATCGCCGAACCCAGCGCTATATACGCCGTCCTCTTGATCGGCTTGTACGCGCGGGCGGCCTCCTGCACAAGGGCGAACTGCGATTCGTCCAGCGGCGAACCGGCCGGCCCCGGCGCAGCGGGCGACGGTCCCCCGGCCCCCGGGGAAGGGTTTCCACTAGCGGCGCTGTCTACGAGCATGGCTTGCCTCCTCACTCTTCACCGGGATTATATCGCCACATTGCCCGCGGTGGGATGAATATGATAGCGCCAGGTCGCATTTTGTGCGGCGGGTCTCCGGAGGCGGTTGCCGAATTGCCCTTCATGTAGGGTGGGTGCTCTGCACCCACCATTTTTACGCGAGAAAAACGACTTCTTTATCAACATGCCCGAACGTATGTCGGCTGGTGCGTGGCAACATCAAAGAAAGGCGATGACTCCCGAGAAACTCGACTTGCTGAACAAGTACAGGCGCCGCTTCGGCCTTCCGGAGGTCTAGTTCGCTTGGTGGGGTTTGTCCGGCCGCCGTTGGCGGATTTTGGGTTCTCAATCCCTACGCTGTAACACGTTTCAGCCCCAACGGGGCTGCGGAATGTAGCCACGGGTGGAGCGGCGCGGCCGCGCTGCGGCCCGACGCGAAACCCGTGGAAAGCGGATGAGGGGAAAGGGGTCGGGGCTCTTTTTTCCCTTTTTTCGCCCCGGCGGGGCGAAAAAGGGCAGTTCAAAGTTTCAAGTTTCAAGTTCAAAGTTGACGGCCAAGGAAAGACGGTTTCAGAGGTCGCCGCGGCGACCTTAAGGGCGGGTTTCAGGTTTCAGGTTTACCCCCATGCCTGTTTCTATTGATCCGCCGCGCGTCACGGCGATTCCTCCGCCCCTCCGGGGCGGATGCGTTAAAACACGAACTCTCCACGGGTTGCGCGACGCTGAAAGCGGCGTCGCTCCACCCGTGGCTACATTCCGTCGCCCCGTTGGGGCGGACCCGTCAATTCACGACCGTTTCCACGGGTTCCGCACCGGCCGCCATGGCGGCCGGTGCTCCACCCGTGGCTACAATCCGTCGCCCCGTTGGGGTGAAAAACGGCAGTTCAAAGTTTCAGGTTCAACGTTCAAAGTTAACGGCCGTGCTGTTTCTCGCCCGATCCGCGTTCGGAGTTTAACCCAACGCCCCCGCCGTTGGCCGAATCCCGACCTCATGCCTCAAGTACGCCTGCCAAAATGGCAGTCCCCGCGGCCACGAGGGGGGGCGAATCACCCGAAATCAGGGACAGCGCCAGACTCCGCTGGCCCCCTGACCCCGCCCGGCGAAACCGCTTGGCGCTGTCCCTGATTGTTTTCGGGGCGCCGGAAGGGGTGTCGGAGAATCCTCACTATCCCTATAGGGTATACTAAAGTATATAATCGGATGTGGTCAAAACCGCCCGGCGGGATGCAAAAGGTATCAAGTTCCGATCAAAACCGTGTGTGAAGTATCAAAAACCAGTAAAAAAGCCCCTTGCCCATCTTACCAAACGACCCCCAAAACCGCACTGGCGCTAGCGCCAAGGGGGTTTTCGGGGCTTTACGGCGCGAAAAGCGGCCGTTTTTGCCCTCCGGCGTATACTAAAGTGAACACGATACAATTCGCTACCAAAGTATACGAACCCGCGGCTCCGTACGTGCGATGGCCTATCCGCACAATCTCACCCGGCGAACGTCTGGGCCGCGGTGATTGCGGCGGCGTCCACGATGTCCTGAACGTGGCAGCCGCGCGACAGGTCGTTGACGGGTTTGGCGAGGCCCTGGAGGATAGGGCCGATGGCCTGGCCGCCGCCCAGACGCTCGCAGAGTTTGTAGCCGATGTTACCGGCGCCCAGGTCGGGGAAGATCAGGACGTTGGCCCGTCCTCCGACGGGGCTGTCCTTGCACTTTCGGATGGCGACGTCGGGTACGATGGCGGCGTCGGTCTGGAGTTCGCCGTCGATCAGCAGGTGTGGCTCCAGTTCGCGGGCTCGCCGGGCCACCTCGGCCATCTTGCGGGCCTCGGGGTGATCGGCCGACCCTTTCGTGGAGAACGACAGGCACGCCACCACCGGCTCGGTATATGCGAACTGGCGCCACGATTCGGCGGCGCTTCGCGCGATGTCCACGAGTTGCTCCAACGTCGGGTCGGGCACCACGCCGCAATCGCTAAAGAGGAGCGTTCCCTCCATCCCGAAGTGGCGGTCCTTGAACACCATGATGAGACAGGACGAGAGCGTCTTGATGCCGGCCTTGAGGCCGATGCACTGGAGGGCCGCCCGGATGACCGGGGCCGTCGGCGACGCGCTGCCGGCCGTCATGCCGTCTACGAGGCCATGCCTGAGGCACATCGCGCCGTAGAAGACCGGGTCCTGGAGGACCTTGCGGGCCAGGTCCGCCGTCATGCCCTTGTGCTTGCGCAGGTCGGCGTACTCGGCGACGTACGCCTCCAGCCGGGCGGGGTCGGCCCGGTCGATAATCTCGACGGCACCCGGTGCGGCGCCCAGTTCGCGGAGGCGTTTCGTGAGGGCGGCGGGGTCTCCGAGGAGGACCGTGCGGCAGAAACCTTCCTTCTGCATCTGGGCGGCGGCCTTGAGGACCCGGCCGTCATGCGTCTCGGGCAGGAGGATGCGGCGCTGCTCGGGGCGAACGCGGTTCTTGATATCTTCCAGGAGGTTCACGGGGCTCTTCTTTCTTATGGACGGCGGGGGATCACGGCGCGGCCCAGGGTCCGGGACTCGATTTCGGCTTCAGGCCATACTTCTTGACGCGGTAGCGCAACTGGTCGCGGCTCAAGTGCAGCAGCGCCGCGGCCCTGGACTGGTTCCAGCCGGTTTGCTCGAGGGCCTTCAGGATGAGCGACCGCTCGACATCGCGGATATCGACCCCCTCGGGCCCCCAGGCGATGGACGGGGCGATGGAGCCTTCCTTGTCAGGGGCAGGCGGCTTCTTCAGTTCCGCCGGCAGGTCCGCCAGCGTCAGTACGCCTCCCCGCGCGAGCAGCATTGCCCGCTCGATCAGGTTCCTGAGTTCCCGGACGTTTCCGGGCCAGCGATACGCCTGCATCACGGCCAGGGCCGTCTTGTCGACGCCGATCACGTTCTTGCGCAACTCCCGATTATACTGGGCGAGGAAGTACTCCACCAGGAGCGGGATGTCTTCCGGGCGTTCCCTCAGGGGCGGCAGGGCGACCGGGAAAATGTTGAGGCGGTAAAAGAGGTCCTCGCGGAATTCGCCCTGTTCAACCAGGGCCCTGAGGACCCGGTTCGTGGCGGCGATAATGCAGACGTCCACCTGGATGTCCCGCGTGCCGCCCACATGCCGGAAGGTCGTGTCGTCGAGGAACCGCAGGAGTTTGGCCTGAAGGGCGGCGGGCATGTCGCCGATTTCGTCCAGGAAGATCGTTCCGCCGGATGCCAGTTCAAACAACCCCTGCTTCTGCTGGCGAGCGTCCGTGAACGCGCCCTTCTCGTGGCCGAAGAGTTCGCTTTCCAGCAGGGGCTCGGGCAGGGCGGTGCACGTGATGTTCATGAAGGGCTGCTCTGCCCGGTGGCTGTTGTAGTGTATGACCTTGGCGGCGAGGTCCTTGCCGGTGCCGCTTTCGCCCTGGAGCAGGATCGTCCTGGCATTCGACTCCGCCAGTTGCCGCAGGAGGTGCTTGGCCTCGCGCATCAGGTGGCTCTCGCCGATCATCCGGTCGAAGCCGAAGGGTTCCAGGGGCCGCCCTGGCGCCTGCGTCACTTCGGACCGCACGCGCCGGGCCTCGAGGGCCTTGTTGATGACAAAGGTCATCTGCTCCAGATCGAACGGCTTGGAGACGTAATCGTAGGCCCCCAGGTGCATCGCCTGGACGGCTATATCAACGTTGGCGACGCCCGTCATCATGATGACCGGCAGGTCGGGCCACTGGCGCCGGATCGTCTCCAGGAGTTCCAGGCCGTCGGCGT
>JAPLMO010000275.1 GCA_026386995.1 Planctomycetota bacterium
AAGATAGTTATCGCGTGTGGCCTGCATCAACCGCTCGGGTGCAGCTCCCCAGCCGAGGCTGTGATAGCCCTCCAGCCACACTCGCGGCCGGCGGTAGAGACTGGCAATGGAGGAGGAGACTTTGTCCTTGATGAGGTCGGCATGGCCGCCGGGCGTGTCGTGGCCGGGCGCGGTATACCAGCGCGTGGCGCGGAAATAATCGCCGAACTCATCCGGCTGCAAGCCGCGACCGCCGGAGTCGCAGGCGAAAATCAGACCGCGCGTGGCGTGCCAGCGGTAGATCGGCTGGAAATAGCGCTCCTCCATCAGTGCCATCCGCACGTCGGCATAGTCCATGCGGACCTTGGGCGTCGTGGCGCCGATGTCGCTCCACAAGGCGGGCAACACATCGAAGAGGTCGTAGCCCTTGCGTTTCCGGAACTCGGCCGCGAAATCGACGTTCCAGACGTGCGTGCCGGCGCCGATGTGCAACTCGTCATTGAAGAAGTAGTTCAGCCCTTCGTGCGACTTGTTCGGCATGGCGTCCTGGAAGCGTTGATAGAAGTCGCGGATGACAACCTCGCCGATGCCGGCCAACAGGGGATTGAGCGTGTTGGCCTGCCGCTCGGCGCGGACGAGCCACAGTTCCCATTCGCCTTCGGGAGCCGTCCAAGCGAGGCGGCCGTCGCGGACGTGCGGCATCAAGTCCACGCCGCCGGCGCGGAGGCGGCCGTCGTCCACGCGATAAGCGCGTGCCGCGATCAGGTCGGCGGGCACGGCGACGGTGGTGGATTGGCCGGCCTTGAGGCGCTGGCGCGGCAACGGTTGGAGTTTGAGCGCGTTGAGTTGCGGCTTGGAATAGAAGAGTTGCCGGAACAGGTTGTCCCCCCCGGGCCAATCCAGCGTGTAGGTGCTCAAGCCGATCCCCATCCCGCGCTTGCGGCACTCGTCGGCAATCCGGCCCCAGATTCGCCACCACTGCTCGCTGAAGATCGGCGGCTCGGCCGCATACGTGGGCCAGCCGTTCGAGTCTTCGTGGGCGTAGTTGACCTGCACGCCGCTTATGCCCTTCTCGTGCAACTGGTCGAGTTGCCACGTCAACCGCTCCACGTCCAGCGGGTCGCCTGTCCACCACCAGAACGGCACCTCGCCATAGCCCGGCGGCGGGTTCTGAAACCCCGGCATCGCGTCCAGATTCGCGTTGCGGCTGGGGTAACCGCTGGCCTGTGTCGGCGGCGGCACCGCGTTGACCGGATCGCTGAAACCCGGATCGCCGGGGCGGGCGGCGAGCGCGAGCCCGGCCAGTAGTGCGGGCAGCAGCGCGACGAGAGGGAGACTGCCGGGGATTAGCTTCATGTGGAGTTCCTTTGGTAAACAGACAGACTTCGGAAACATGGGGGCTGTACCGGTCCACCGTTTCTCGCGCCCTTCGTCTGGCGGCGTAATCTGTGTCATTGTCATCGCTTATGGTAGCCTCCGAGGCGTCTGATCACAACTTCTTTCGGAGGCTGATTTGCCCGAGAACCACGGTTGCCCGAACCTGTTTCTCCCCGATCACCGGAGCCGCCACGTCAAGTCCGCCCTGCTCCACGCCATCTCCCTGGCGAGGCTGGCCTGCGTCCACACGTGGGAGGGGGCCGCCGGAAGCCTTGGCCCGCGCATCGCCCAGGAAAAGATAAAGGCCAGGCGTCGACGCTCTCACCACCTCGCTGCGATTGGCCTTTGCGCCAGAATCCGTCATCTGGTTGTCACAGATAACACCCGCTGACACCCGTCACTCACCCTGCAGACCACAGACGGAGTTTTCGGGACGCACACCGGAATGGCCTACCTTGGATCGCCAAGCATCAGTTGAGAATTGATTATTCAGAATCGTCGTTGCCGGTTTGCACCATGCGGCAAGCCTGTCGCACGGCAACCGCCTGCGGCATGCCCGCTCCCGCGGCGGGCTCGAAAAAGGCGTGCGGTTGCCGCGGCTCTCAGGCCGTCGCGGTCACTTCCGGCTTGTCCGCCTTGCCGGCGACGCCGTACTTCTTCGAGAGTTTTTCCAGAAGGGGGTTACGGTACGGATACCAGAGGCAGGCGGGAATGGTCTTGACCTTGCCGTCGGCGGCGTCCTCGTAGGCGAAGACGGCCTTGCAATTTTCCATGCGTGCGGCGTCGATCGAGTGCTGCTCCTCGAACGGCAGCATGCCCACGCGCAGGAGTTTCCTCGGGTGGCGGCTGCCGGCAAGCCCCTCGGGGGGCGCGGGGCGAAACACCAGCCCCCACAGATACTTGGCCAGGGCCCGGACGGGCTTGCCATCGGTAATGCGGTCCCACTTGATGGCGTGAAGCATGTACGGCATGAAGGTCCGAACCAAGAGGACCTGCCCGCGCAGACGCTGGAAAAACTTCTTCGGGTCCAGGCTGTCCAGACGCGGTTCGATCTTCTTCGAGAGGGTCGCCAGGTCCACCGCCACCTGGCCGAAAGGCTTCTGGAGGTAATGGTTGATGCCGCGATACGTCTTGCCGTCGGAGATCAAGAGCGTCATCGACTCGCAGTTCGGATGCACGCCCGCGAGCAGGAGGATCTCGGAGCGGGGATTCTTCCGGAAGAACGAGCGCGGCTTGCGCATGCTGTAGGCCAGGCCGGAGGGGATGAACTCGACCCCGCCGCCGGGGACGCCCTGCTGGACCATCTTCTCCACGTCTTCCATGGTGGTGGTCTTGGCGGCGTCGAATGTGCCGGGCTCCCAGTTCTCGGTCAGCGGGATGATGCCGAGGTCCGAGATGAGGTCCCGGTTGTCGTGGACGAATTGAATGAGGTCGCCGATGTACTGGTCGTTGATCCCCCACGCCGCGCAGGCGATGATGGCGTGCTTGCGGCGGCTGAACTTCTTGAGGTTCTCCAGGGCCTTCATTTTCTTGTCGTAGGCCCCGCGGTTATGGCGCAGGCGCTCGTAGATGTCGGGGCTGCGGCCGTCGAAGGCGAATCGCATGGGTACGCGGGCATCGCAGAGTTTCTTACAATACTCCTCGTCGGCCAGTTTGACGCCGTTGGTCACGACGTGCGGCTTCAGGCCGTGCTTCTTGGCGATCTTGATGATCTCCAGCAGGTCGTCCCGGACCGTGGGCTCGCCGCCGAACAGTTGGACCACCGGCTTGGGATCCATGCGCCCGACCTCGGCTAAGAGTTTCTCGAAATACTCCAGTGGAGGGTTAAAGTCGAAGCCCATCCCGCGAATGGTGGCGATGCAGATGGGGCAATTCATGTTGCAGCGGTTCGTGACGTCCACGAACACGATGTTCGGCTTGTGGTCGGTCTTGCAGCGGTCGCAGTTCAGGGTGCAGGACACGCGGTCCTTGGGAACGTACTGCCACAGGTCGCGCTTGGCCTGCCAGACGGCGGCGTCGGCGCTGACCAGCGACTCGTTGGGGCCGCACGTGGGACAATTCTTGCGTATCCATGTCTGACCGTCGCGGGTAAAGAATTCCGCGGGGACCCTGTCGCGACACTTGTTGCAGAGCCCGATGTTGTTGGACGGCTGCATGGCTCATCCTCCTGCAATCAAGACGTGGCAGAGCGCAGATCAAGGCGTGCCCTCGGCATTCCCTACCGCGATGCTCGGGATTCTAACTCCCGGGGATTCATAATGCAAGGCGCTGCGTTGCCACTTAAACGGCGGGCATTATACAGGAAGGGCTCAGGCCCTGTCTAAGGGAAACGGCGTCCGTCAGAAATCAAACAGGATCTTCTCGATTTCCGTTTCCGCCATGTCAAATTTCTGCCCGGCAGGCTTTTTCGCGTCCGGCGTTTGTGCCTCCGCCTTCTCCACGGGCCGCTTCATCAGGTTCAACTTGGGCTCGGCCGGGGCGCTGACGACCTCGTTGAGAACCTCGCGATAGTGGTCGATGCCGTAGTCCAGGATCCAGCGATTCTTCTCCTCGCCTTTGACGAACAGGACGATCGTCGGGAAGTACGCGATGCGATGCCGCTTCTGGATTTCCGGGCAGGTGATGGCGAAATAGGGCTTCATCATCTCGAAACTGACAAACCGCATCCGGCCGGCATACTCGTCGGCCAGTTGGTCCAGGGTGCCTTCCAGCATCCAGCAGGTCGGGCAACCGCCCTTGAAGAACTCCACCAGGACGGGTTCCTCGGCCCGAATCACGTGTTGCTGGAAATCGGCCGCCGTTTCGTTGATGTGCGTGAACTTCGAGGCGCCGCACCCCACGGCTGCAATAACCGCGGCCGCACCGGCGAGCAGGGCTGCGCCGGCGACCCGTCGACAGCCGATTCTCTTCAGCACGCTACCTCCCCCTTTCGCGAGGTCCCGTCACCGACCATTATCCACTCCCGCGCCGGCGCAAACCATCACTTCTCCACTTGCACTTGGCGATGGACGATCTTGGGCCTGTAGGCGTAATAATCGAAGTCCGGGCTCTCAATCAGCCCGTGGCAGTTGATGCACAAGCGGGCATCAATGAAAGTGCGCGGGGCGAACTTCGCATCGACCTTCTCGCCCGGGCTGCCGTGCTTGCTGGTCACGGGGTGGCATGCCTGGCACGTGACGCTGCCCAGGGCGGGCGTTTCTTCCATCGAGAAGAAGCCGTTCTGGCGGCCGTAGCCCATGGTGTGGCACAGGATGCACTCGGGGTCTTCATGGCGGCCCACCCGCTTGATCGTGGCGTATGACTTGGCGTGCCTCGTCGTGAGCCACTGCTTGTACTGCGCCTCGTGGCACTTGCCGCACTGGTCCGAGGACTCGTAGGCGGCCGGCTGGGGTGCCAGGACCCAGTCGGGCGGCGCCTCGCCTTTGGCTTTCCTCACGTACTCCCAGTACATGTCCAGCACCCAGGGTGCATCACGAACGGTTTTTTCCGAAAGCCCGATCATCTCCAGGGACATCGCCAGGGCGCCCTCCGGCACGGGGGTGAACGTCAGCGCCCCTATCTCTCGCCCCACGGGGCCGGAGGCCGCGACCGTGGCGCCGCCGAGTTCCAACGGCTTGCGGAAGATCGCGGGATCGTGGCCACTGACCACCACGCGGATGCCAGGCACGCTTCGGGCCAGGGTCTCCGTGGCCACGATGGGCTGATGCGAAAGGGCGATGACCAGGTCGCAGTCGGCCAGCGCGGCGGCTTCCCGTCTGGCGGCCTCCAAGGGCGGCTCGATTCTCAGCCCTTTGCGCCATTCGCGCGGCGGGAAGCCCATCACCTCATCGGCAATCACCGCAAAGATGCCGATACGGAGGCCGCCGACCTGGCGGATGACGTGCGGCGGAAAGACCAGGTTCCCGGCCCTGTCGCGGACGTTTGCGCAGATCAGCGGCAGGTGGTGCTCGGCCACAAGCGACCGGAGTTCCTCCAGGCCCATCCCTAACTCCTGGTCGCCCGCGGCCACGGCGTCGTACTTCGCGCGGCCAAGGGCCTGGGCCAGGTACTTCACCTTCATGGCGTTCGGGCGCTCGGGGAACAGGTCGCCGGCGTCGACGACCACGACGTCGGGCCGCATGCCGCGGTACTTGTCAATCATCGTCTGGCGTTTGGCGAAGCCGCCGCTGGGATTCGTCGGACACCCGCAGGAAGACAGGACGCCCTGGTTATCGTGAGAGAAGAGAACCGTCAGGGACCCCGCCGGCGCGGGCTGCACGCGCCGCTCGGCGGGCGACTCGCAGCCCGCGACAATCGCCGCCACCGCCAACGATCCCGCCGCCAAGACGATCAGGGCCAGCCGCCGCCCGCGTCCCAAGAGTCCCCTCCCATTCTACTGCGCATTCTCGTCTATCGGCTGTGCGCCGAAGAGGCTTGAAACATTCCGGAAAGTTCCATGCGCCCGCCGCAGGCGGAGAAGAAATCCTCGTCCGGCGGCAGCCGGCCGGCGAGCGAATGCGGCATCCCCGCCCATGGAAACCCCTTGATGCCCCTCACCTCTGCGCATGTAAAAACGTCTTGATAAAGAAGAAGGGTTGTGTGCGAGGGGAACCCACGAGAAAAGAAAGCGGCCTGCCAGACAACTGGCAAAAAAGGAATTCCGTGGCGTTGCGACCGGCGATCCGGCCGTACACGAAGCCCATCCCAGTTCTCCATCTGCTCAAGAGATACGTTCTATGAATGGGCCGGCGACGGGGCCGCCTTCGGTTCCTTTGCAGCCTGCGCGGCAAGGACTTCGTCCAAGACCTTTCTGTACTCGCCGAGCAGAAACACCAGAGGCCACCGTTTGTACTCCTTATGCGTGAAACCCACGCGGCCCTGATACTCATCGGCCAGTTTGTCCAGGACGGGAAGCAACATGATGCACGGCGGGCATCCCCCGCCCTTGTGGAAGTCGACCAGGACTGGCTTGTCGGAGGAGCTGATGAGCGTGCGGAAATCCGCTTCGTCACGGATAGGCCGCAGATTCCGGCTCTCGCAGCCCGTGGCCAAAAGGACCGACAGGACGCAGGCCACCAGCGCGACACCCACGGCCGCGCGACGGTCCGTTTCGTGCATCATGCTCCATTCTCCACTCTAAACCGATTGTGCCGTGCGGCTACGGTTCAGTGCGACCAAGCCCCCCTCGATTAACTGAACATTATACGGGAGCCCCCAAGCCCGTGTCAGCGCCAAACTGATTATTAGTGCCCGCAACTGAGCGGCCGCGCCCGGTTCCTCGCGCCCGGTTCCTTTCTCTTGCCTCCCTCCCCTGCTCTCGCTATGATTACGTGCTTGCAAGAACCGTAAATCAGGGTATGGGAGCACCGTGACGTGAAAATTCTCCTGGTCCAGCCTCCTCCACCGCCGGATTATATCGGGTTCCGGCGGACGGCTTTGCCGGAGCCTCTGGCGATGGAGTCTATCGGTGCGTTTGCCGAGGCCAATCACGACGTGCACATCCTGGACATGCGCCTGGGCGACGGCCTCCCGGCCGCGCTCGACGAATTCCAGCCCGACTTGGTGGGCATCACGTGCCTGACGACCGAGGTCTACAACGCCCAGGCCGTCCTGAAGAAGGTCAAGGACTGGCGGCCGGAGGTGTTCACCCTGGCGGGCGGTCTGCACGCGAGCCTGCTATCCGAGGACTTCCAGAAAGAGTACGTCGACGCCATCGTCGTCGGCGAGGGCGAGACGACCTTTAAGGAACTCCTCGAAACGCTCGGCGACGCCCCGGCCAAGCGGACGCCCGAGGCCCTCGCGAAGATCGACGGCCTCGCCTGGCGCCGCCCCAGCGGCGAGTGGGTCTTTAACCGCGACCGGACGCTCCTGGCCTCGCTCGACTCGCTGCCGATGCCCGCGCGGCATCTGGCGGCCAAGTACGCCGCCGAGTACTTCTTCCTCTTCGACAAGCCGCACACACTCATCGCCACCAGCCGCGGGTGCCCGTTCAAGTGCAACTTCTGCTCGGTCTGGAAGTTCTATCACAAGAAGTGCCGCTACCAGTCGGCCGAGCGGGTCGTGGCCGAGGTCGAGACGGTCCAGACCCGCACGATCAGTTTCGTGGACGACAACTTCCTGGCCAACGTGCCGCGCGCCCACAAGATCGCCGACCTCATCCGCAAGCGCGGCATCAAGAAAGAGTTCGGGATGCAGGCGCGGACCGACACGATCTCCCGTCACCCGGACCTGCTGAAGAAGTGGCGCGAAGTGGGCCTGGAGACCATCCTGATCGGCTTCGAGGCGGCCAGCCAGGAAAAACTAGACTCGGTCGCCAAGGGCGCCACCATCGAGCAGAACGAGAAGGCGATGGACATCCTGAACTCGCTCGGCGTCCACATGTGGGGCGCGTTCATCGTCGACCCGCAGTTCACCCAGGAGGACTTCCGGCAACTGAAGCGCTACCGCGAAGAGAAGGGCATCATCTACCCGCAGTTCACCATCCTGACGCCCCTGCCCGGGACGGACCTGTACCGCGAGCGATACGACGAACTTGTGACGCACGACTACCGGCTGTTCGACGCCCTGCACGCTGTGCTTCCGACGCGCCTGCCGCGCGAGGAGTTTTATAAGGAGTTCGCCGGCCTCTACCGGCCCGATAACCCCGGCCTCATCTACGATTGGATTTCCAGCGGCCGCATCACGATGGAGCGAGCCCGTAAAGCCCGCGA
The DNA here is from genome assembly GCA_026386995.1 of Planctomycetota bacterium. The sequence goes on from JAPLMO010000275.1 coordinate 8,046, forward strand.
GATCCTGATGGAACTGGGCAACTACGAAAACTTCCTTCAGGGCGAACGGGCTATGGGCCTTTCCCCCACGACCGCCGGAGACACATGAAAGTCATAAGACCGGACGTTGAGATGAGCCTTGGCGAGCACCTGGTCGAACTGCGCCATCGCATCATCCTCGCCCTGCTGGGCCTGCTGGTGGGAACGACGCTGTGCGGCATCTTCTACCAGGAGTTGCTGACGGCGCTGCTGAGGCCGTACTATCAGGCCATGACGTCGCTGGAGAGCCGCGACGCGCCCCCGCCGCCACCGCCGTCGTCAGAATCGCCGTCCAAGCCCGGCGCGCTGCCGCCAGCCACGCCCGGGCCAGAGGCCGTGCCGAAGGCCGTCGAAGAACGCCTGGCGGCGCTGGAGGCAAGGCTCGCGCGCCTCGAGGGGGCCGCGGGCGGCTCCACCGCACCGGGCGCTGCAACCGCCCCGGCCTCGGACGCGCCCGCCAAGACACCGCAATCTCGCCTGATCCTGAGCGGCCCGATGACGGGCTATATCATGATCATCCTGATGTGCCTCATCACGGGCGTCATCATCGCCAGCCCGTGGGTCATCTATCAGATTTGGGCGTTCGTGGGGGTGGGCCTGCATTCGCACGAGCGAAAGCACGTCTACATTTACGGGCCGGCCAGTTTCCTGCTGTTCATCGGCGGCGGCTGCCTCTTCTACTTCTACGTCCTGCCGAAAGGCCTCGAAGCCCTGATGAGCCCGACCGCCGGCATCAAGATCAACGGCGCGTCGCTGATCGACCCCAGTTTCATGCTCGACGAGTACCTCTACTTCGTCGCCCTGATGACCCTGGTGTTCGGCATCGCGTTCCAGACGCCGCTGGTCGTCATGTTTATCGAGCGCATCGGGCTGGTGCCGCTGAAAACGCTCGTCAAGCAGCAGCGGCTGATCATCCTCATCATGGTGGTCATTGCCGCGCTCATCACACCCACGGTAGACCCCGTCAGCATGACCGCCATGGCCGTACCGCTGATCCTCCTGTACGAGATCGGCCTCATTGCGGCGTGGGTGACCGGCCGCAAGCGCCGCAAGTTGAAAGAGGCCGAGGAAGCCGCCGAGAAAGCCCGCCAGGCCGCCGAAGATGCCGCCTTCGAGGCGCGCCAGCGCAGCGAGAACCCCTACGGCGGCGAGAGCCCCGGCAGCGGAGAGAGCCCCGGCAGCGGAGAGAACCCCGGCGGTAGCGAGAACCCCTACGGCAGCGGGGAGAACCCTGGCGGCGGTGAGAATTCCAGCGGTGGCGAGAACTCCGGCGGCAGCGGAGAGAACCCGCCCGACGACGTCGAGCCCATGCACTGAGCCGCATCCCCCCTGCGTCACCGCTGACCGTCGTCCGCCGCATGGAAAAGGCATACGGCAGGTGTCCCCCGAAATCAGCGCATTGTTATGTCTTGTTTTTGCTTTTCTTGTTCTGGATTTCACTTTTGATGAAATCCAGGTAATCCTGAAATGGTAAAAGGATGAGACCCTGGCGATTTGCGTCTTCCATAAGGTAGCAGACGGGATGAACTTGCAAGAGTTCCTCTTGCCAGCGCTTTAAGAACAGCAACACGTGTTCCTCTTTCTTGTATTTGGCGTATCCTATCCAACCCCCGCTTCTGAACCGAAGGGCGTCTTTGGGAACGTCCTTGCCATAAAAAACCGTTTCAATCCTGACATCATAACTCATTCCTCCATCCTTTGCGGTGGCATCATGAATGGTTGTCACGTTGCCCAAAACAATAACATCGCTCTCTCCGATGAGCTTCTGGATGATTTCCTTTCGTTGTGCCGAAGGATCTGATTCCTTGTCACTTCCCGCGGGTCTGCCTTGTGGATCAGACTGCCCCCTGACGGTGCAACCCGCAAATACTGCGATCGTGAGGACGATGGGAATGATTTTCATCTCCGTTACTCCTTCCGTAACCGTTCACGGGGTTCTTACCTTTGGCGTAGCCACCGGAACCCCACTTCGGTAGCCCGACAAGCATGATCTTCGTTGCGGCTTTTGGCTTTGTCAAACGCCCCCCAAGAGTTTTCCAAGAATCCGGTCCGCCAAGCGTCGGGAATTCGGGGGAATGCCGCGCTAAACACGTACGTGCACCCACCATTATCATTTCGCCGCAAAGCCCAGGTTCTTCAGCCACTCTGCACAGATCGCCGGCCACTGCCGCACATCGCTCGACTTGGCGCCGTCAGCGAGGCCCATGCCGTGCGGCCCGTGCGGGAAGACGTGCAGCGCAAACGGCACCTTGTTTTTCCGCAGGGCCATCGCAAACAGGAGGCTGTTCTCGACCGGCACCGCCCCGTCGTCACTCGTGTGCCAGAGGAACACGGGCGGCGTCTGGGGCGTCACGCGGGTCTCAAGGCTCAGTTCCTGCCGCAACTTCGGGGCCGGGTTCGGACCCAGGAGGTTCACCATCGAGCCGTCGTGGCGGGCGTCGCCGAACGTGATGACCGGGTAGCACAGGATCGCCGCATCGGGCCGGCAACTCTGCCGATCGATCGGATCGGCAGCGTCGGGCTTGCCGGCGTCGAAAATCGTGGTGGCCGAGGCCGCCAGGTGGCCGCCCGCGCTGAAGCCCAGAATGCCGACGCGCTTCGGGTCGATCTTCCACTCCGCCGCGCGGGCGCGGACCGTGCGGATCGCCCGCTGCGCATCGCCGAGCGGCACAGGATGCCGGTACGGCTTGACGCGATAGTCCAGCACGAACCCCGCCACGCCGACGCTGTTGAGCCACTTGCAAATGGGCGCGCCCTCGTGGCCCGCGCGGCCGCCGTAGCCGCCGCCCGGGCAAACGATGACACACGCAAACGGCCCGTCGCCTTTCGGCAGGTACGGCGTGATGCGCGGCTTATCCTCCAACGTGTCGCCCTTGGCGCCCGGAGCGCCGCCGGGCCAGAGGAAGATCGGCTCGGGCGCCGCAGGCGCGGCCGCAGGCGCCGCCTCCGCGGTACAAGCCACCGCTGCAAGTGCTAGGACCAGGCCCGTCGTCAGCATCGCATGGTGCAACAAGGTTCAGCCTCCTTTCAGCAAGATCAGACACCGCTCACCTTATCGCGCATCCGCCGCAGGATGTGCCAGAACGCGCCGCGCGCCCCAGCCCGGATGGCCCGAACCAGGGGCGTGTTATCGCTGTAGTTATAACTGCCGGCATCGGCACCCGCAACGCCGGGGGCTGGTTCCTCGGCAGGCTCGAAGAACCGCGGGTCGCCGCCGATAAGTTCGCGCACTAGCCGTGCCGGCCGCTCGCCGAGCGTCCGGGCAATGTAAAAGTTCGGCCGCAGGAAATCCACTGGCCCGTCATAGCGGCGGCGCAGGTTCGGATTCACTTCCGGCGGCCCCTCGGCCAGCACGCGCTCATGCATCGCCGTGCCGGGATAGATGCGGATGCCCAGCGCCGCCCCCGCGCAGTCCGGGTCGATCTGCTTGACGAACCCGATCGTCTCGGCCGCCGTCTCGGGCGTCTCGCCCGGCCCACCCAAGAGAAGGTCCAGCATCACGGCCATGCCGCGCTCGCGGCAGAGGCGGACGGCCGTCGCCAGGTCGTCCCGCCGGTGCGGCTGGCGATACGTCTCGAGCATCGCCTCCGCCGCCGCATCGGCAGTGAAGTTGATCCCCGCGCAGCCGGCCCGCTTCATCGCGTCGGCCAGCGCCGCATCGAACGGTTGCACCGCCAGGTAGGCGTACCAGCGGACCCGCTCGCCCATGCCGCGCCGGATGAGTTCCTCGCACACGGCCAGTGCATGCTCCCGCGGCACGTTGAATTCGGCGTCCGCCAGGTGCAAGACATCGACGCCTTGCGCCAGCAGCGCAGCGACCTCGTCCGCCACTTCTCGCGGATCGCGGCGCCTGACGCGCGGCCCCTTGGCCAGCGGGTCGGCGCAATAGATGCACCGCCTGTCGCAGCCGCGCTTGGTCTCAACGGCCCCCTGCCCGCCGCTGTGGAAATACGCGAGGTTGTCCACGTTATCGCGGGCCGTCGGGAGCGCCAGATGATCGGGCCACGCGGGCGGGTTGCTCAGCACCCGCCCGTCGCGACGCCAGACCAGGCCGGGCACTTTCTCGAAATGACCGCGGCCTGCAAGTTCGCGGCACAGAAGGACGATCGCCTCTTCCCCGTCGCCGCGGACGGCGAAGTCGGCCCCCACGCGTTCCGCAAGCGTTTCAGCGAAGATCGAAACGCCCACGCCGCCCAGGACGATCGGCGCATCGGTCAGCCGCCGCACGATCTTGACCGTCTCCTGCAGGCTCGGCACGAACCACTGGGCGCTCGGCCAGAAACAGTCGTCCACGTTACGGAAGGTGATGCCCACGAGGGCCGCCGTCGCCTCCGCGAAATATTCCTCGAGCACCCACGCGGGGTCGTCCACGAGCGCCAGGTCGAGGACCTCCGCCTTGATGCCCGCCTTCCTCGCGGCCCCCGCCACGTAGTCCATGCCGATGGGGGCGATGAGCGGCACCATGCGGTTCGTGTTGATCAGCGTAAGCACGCAAGCCCTGCCTTCCAGGGTGGCCGCCAGTAAACCCTTGCATCGGTTCACATTCTGCGAGATTATGACGGGGTAGAATATCTGACCCTGCTGCCGGCGGCCAGAGAAATTGAGGCGCTGCGGGCGCCCCGCCGCGGGCAGCCGCACAAACAGAAGGAGAGAGACGTCATGTTGATCCGTACCGCTGTTGTGGCCCTGGCGCTGGCAACCCTGTTGTGCGGAACCGTCCTGGCGGAGGACGCCGCGGCGCCGGCCCTCAAGAAGGGCGACCGCATCGTGTTCCTGGGCGATTCCATCACGGCCGGAGGCGGAATCACGACCGGCTACATCACGTTTATCAAGAACGCCCTCGAAGCCAACGCCAAGGACCTCGGCGTCAAGACCGTCAACGCCGGCGTCAGCGGCAACAAGGTGCCCGACCTCCAGAAAAGGCTGGAGAAAGACGTCCTCAGCAAGGACCCCACCATCGTCTTCATCTACATCGGCATCAACGACGTCTGGCACTGGAAGAAGCAGGCCGACGGCAGCATGGCCGGAGGCACGCCCAAGGACGAGTACGGGGCCGGCCTGAAGGACATCGTCGGCAAGATAAAGGCCGCCGGCGCGAGGGTCATACTGTGCACCCCAAGCACCATCGGCGAGAAGGCCGACGGCTCGAACGAGTACGACCCCATGCTCGAAGAATACGCCGCCATCAGCCGCAACGTCGCCAAGGACTGCGACGTGCAACTCCTGGACTTGCGCCAGATCTTCATCGATTACGAGAAGGCCAACAACAAGAGCAACCAGCCCAAGGGCGTCCTGACGGGCGACGGCGTCCACCTGAACAAGGAAGGCAACAAACTTGTGGCGGAGGCCATGTTGAAGGCCCTCGGCGCCGGGGGGCTGTCCCTGAAGAAGGGCGACCGCATAGTCTTCCTGGGCGACTCCATCACGGCCGCCGGTGCGGGCCCGAATGGCTACATCACGCTCATCAAGAACGCCCTGGACGCCAAAGCCAAGGACCTGGGCGTCGAAACCATTGGCGCCGGCATCAGCGGCAACAAGGTGCCCGATCTGCAGCGGCGGCTGGAGAGAGATGTCCTCGGCAAGAACCCCACCATCGTCTTCATTTACATCGGCATCAACGACGTCTGGCACTGGAAGAAGCAGGGCAACGGCGGCATGACCGGCGGCACGCCCAAGGACAAGTTCGAGGCGGGACTGAAGGAGATCATCGGCAAGATAAAAACCGCCGGCGCGAAGACCGTGCTGTGCACCCCCACCGTCATCGGCGAGAAGGGCGACGGCTCGAACGAGCGCGACGCCATGCTCGAAGAGTACGCTGCCATCAGCCGCAGCGTCGCCAAGGACTGCGGCGTACCTCTCCTGGACTTGCGCCAGATCTTCATAGATTACGAGAAGGCCAACAACAAGGGCAACCAGCCCCAGGGCATCCTGACCAGCGACAGCGTCCACCTGAACGGCGAAGGCAACAAACTCGTGGCGGCGGCCATGCTGAAGGTGCTCGGCGTCGCGCCGGTCGCCAAGTAGCGGGCCGGTCTTGTTTCGATCTGCGAAAGGCAGACCCATGAGAATGCTTGCCGCCCCGTTACTCGCAGTCCTCTTCATGTCCACGGCCGGCCTTGCAGCCGAGCAGCCCCAGGCGGCTGCGGTCCCGGCCGAAACCGTCAAGGAGTTCATCTACAAGAAGACGCCGCAGGGTGAACTGAAGATCTTCGTCCACCTGCCGCCCGACTGGAAGGCCTCGGACAAGCGGCCGGCGATCGTCTTTTTCTTCGGCGGCGGATGGACAAACGGAACGCCCAACCAGTTTCTGCCGCAGGCCACGTACCTGGCCTCGCGCGGCATGGTGACGGCGCGGGCCGATTACCGCGTAAAGTCGCGCCAGGGCACCACGCCGCGCGAATGCGTCGAGGACGCCAAGAGCGCCGTGCGGTGGCTCAGGCAGAAGGCGGGCGACCTGGGGATCGACACGTCGCGGGTCGTGGCGGCGGGCGGCTCGGCGGGCGGACACATCGCAGCGTGCACGGCCTTGGTTGAGGGGCTCGACGCCAAGGATGAGGACACGTCCGTCTCGTCAAAGCCCGATGCCCTGGTGCTCTTCAACCCCGTTGTTGACCTCACGAACCTGGGCGCTGCGGCCGGCAAGGCCCCCGTGCCTCCCAGCCGCGAGGCAGCCAGGGAAATCTCGCCAATCCTGTACCTGAAAAAGGACTCCGTGCCCACCATCCTCTTCTATGGGACCAGCGACAGGTTCTTTGCGCAGGGCCAGGCGTTTCTGGCCAAAGCCAAGGAAGTCGGGGCGCGCGTTGAACTCTATTCGGCCGACGGTATGCCGCACGGGTTCTTCAACAAGTCGCCCTGGACCGAGATCACGGTCCGCCAGGCCGACGCGTTTCTGGCCTCGCTCGGATACCTGAAGGGCGACCCTACGATCAAGCCGCCCGCGGGCGCGACGCAGACGCTCAAACGGGAACAGTAGCGGTGAGCCAAGGGCTGCGCGGTGGGTCTCCTGACCCACCGCGCGGATCGCGCTGGTGGGCACATCAGCGCGACGGGTCCGGAGACCCGCCGCGCTCACCCGTAACCCTGTGGAAGGAGGCCGCCTGCCATGAGAAGCGCAATCCTCGCAGCATTCGCCGCCTGGGCCGTACTGGCAACGATCGCCCTCGCCGTTGCGCCGGCTCCGAGTCCGGCCGCTGCCGACTCCCCGCGACAACTCGTCCAGAAGTTGCTAGACCCGGCCAAGCGGAATGCGGCCCTCGACAAGTTGATTCAGTTGAACCACTACAAAGGCGGTCCGACCGACACGGCCCTCGTCAACCACGTCGTGGTGTGTCCGCAGCCGCAGGGGGAACCTCTGTACGCGGTATTCAAGGACGAGCACTATGCTGTCTGGTCGGGCGCCGGGCCCGGCAAGCCGCAGGGCCACGTCCTCCTCTTCGATTCAGACGGCAAGTACGTGCCCTTCTACCTGAACGCCAACGCCCCCCGGGGCGTCTTTGCGGACGTCAACGGCGACGGCATCGTTGAGAACGTCGAAGCGATCAAATACGGGCTGCGGCATGCGGCCACTGTCATTTATGTCATACCGATCGTAGAGAAGCCGGCACCCCTCCTGTGCATGGCCTACAATCCGTGGAACCGGAAGACCGAGAAGTGGGCGTGGCAGGTGGCCGACGCCAGGAAGGACGGCGTGCTCCAGATCCAATTGGGTCCCGTGGTCAGTATCCTCGGTGACCCGGCCCACAGCCGGGAAGACAACGGAACCAACAAGCAGATCAACCCCGTTGTCACCTACACGTGGGATAAGGATAAGAAGGCGTACGTAGGCCCGGCAGGGGGCGATGACCAGCCCTTCAAGCGCATCGACCCGGAGAAACCGCTGGAGGAGCAGATCGCGCCATTTGATGCGACGCCGGCCCCGAAGCCAGCGACCCCGGCGGGGGCGCCCGTCGCGTTCGGCATCCACAACGCTTACTTCGTCTCCAAGAAGTTCGAGCCGAATGAGGCGGCGTCTTTCGTCGTCATCCACGATCAGAAGGCGTTCGATGCAGCGTTCGGAGTTCCGATGATGGAGGGCGCCGGGTCGCAACCCCTGCCGAAGAATGCGCTGGAGACCAGGATGGTCGTGGCGGTCGTCAAACGCGGGAAGGCATTCTGGGGGTACATGGTTCAGGCAGTTGCGGTCGAGGCGGGCGTGCTCACGCTTCAATACACCACGACTTTCACGAGGTCCGATTCAGCGGAGTCCGCCAGCCCGCTCATCGTCTCCGTGGCGAAGGGCGCCTACACGGCCGTTGAGTTCGTGGAGGACGGGAAGGTAGTCAAGAAGATGGGGCTTGCCGCGCCGCCGGCGCCGCCCAATCCGCCGGCCCGCAAAGGCCCGCCGATGGACCTCGCGGGCATCAAGACCATGCGGGACCTGGAGTACGCCAAAGTCGGCGACAATCGCCTCTTGCTGGACCTCTACGTGCCCGAGAACGCCGACGGGCCGCTGCCCCTGATCGTGTGGATCCACGGCGGGGCCTGGACGGGCGGCGACAAGGCGGGCGGCCCGGCGATGGGCCAACTGAAGCGCGGCTACGCCGTGGCAAGCATCAACTACCGGCTGAGCCAGGTGGCCATCTTCCCCGCGCAGATTCACGACTGCAAGGCGGCCATCCGCTGGCTGCGGGCCCACGCGAAGGAATACAACATCAACCCGCAGCGGATCGGCGTCTGGGGATCGTCGGCCGGCGGGCACCTCGTGGCCCTCCTCGGCACGAGCGGCAACGTCAAGGACCTCGAGGGCGACGCAGGAAACCTCGACCAGTCCAGCCGCGTGCAGGCCGTCTGCGACTGGTTCGGCCCGACCGATTTCTGCCAGATGGCGGCCCACATGCTGCCTGGCGCGAAGATGGAGCACGATACGGCCAACTCGCCTGAGTCTCGCCTCGTCGGCGGCCCCATCCAGGAGAACAAGGAGAAGGTCGCGAAGGCCAACCCGATCACGTACGTCTCGAAGGACGACCCGCCGTTCCTCATCATGCACGGCGACAAGGACCCCCTCGTGCCGCATCACCAGAGTGAAATCCTGGCCGAGGCCCTCAAGAAGGCGGGGGTGGACGTGACCTTCAAGACCGTCGAGGGCGCGGGCCACGGCTTCGGCGGCCCCGAAGTGATGAAACTGGTCGATGAGTTCTTCGACAAGCACCTGAAGGCGCCGGCGAAGGCGCCGGCCTTCTGACCGGCGAGTACGTTGCGGTCACGTTCGCGCCCGACGAAGGGTGGCGCGCCGGCGGCGGGGCGCCGTCAAGGGCAAAAGTGAAGGGCAAAAGGAAGGAGAACCACATGAAGAGGCTGCTTAGC
>JAPLMO010000490.1 GCA_026386995.1 Planctomycetota bacterium
ATGATCACCCGTCGCCGTCGGGCGGGCCGGTAGTTCGGGTATAGTTAAGCGACAAGCCATCCCGGAGGCCCTCAAGAGGGCCTCCGGGATGGTGCATTTATTGGCTTCCTCCCGGAGGTTCCTCCGGTGCGCGGCGGAGTTCGGGGAACACATTCCCTATCTCCGCGTGCTTTCTCGGCGGCGCGCGAAGCGTGGCAAGTCGGGCCGTCGTATTTATCCCGCAGGCCAATGTGGCACAATGGGCGAAACCGCCCGCCGGGCCTGAACGGCATACGCCGGGTACCCAGCAGGTCCAACAAGAACCATTGCCCGGCGCCGGTGTTCAAGATTCGGGCTCGGAAGAGGCGGCCCTGCCATGGGTATAACAGGGCGGAGACCTGCTTCCTGATCGGCAACGGCATGGGCGAAGCCATGAAGAAACTGAGCGGCAACCCGTAGCGAGCGCCGACGAGGCGGAGGATCGGGCTGATGACGATGCTTAAACTGATGTTGCGAAGTGTCCTGCTGGTCGGCGCGTTCTTTGCCGTCGCCCGTGGCGGCGAGGGCCCTGAGCCTCCCAAGCCCGCCACACGCTCCGTCCGGAGCATCGAAGGGTGGACGGTGCGGGTGGATGATCGGCTGTTGCAGGCGCCGAACGAGGCGACCGGAAAGCGATCGCTGCAACTGCTGGAGGCCAAACTTGCGGACATCAAGTCCGTGGTCGCGGCGGATCGTCTGGCCGGGCTTCAGGCCGTGCCGATCGTGCTGGACCTGACGCACGGCAAGTTGCGGCCGATGCAGTATCACCCCTCCGCGGGATGGCTGAAGGAGAACGGTTATGCGCGGGACCTGGCCAGGTGCGTGCACATCCCCGAGGCGGCCGGCTTCATCAACGCCCGCGTCAACAACGAGCAGCAGTGGTGCATCCTGCACGAACTGGCCCACGCCTACCACGACCAGGTTCTCGACTTTGATGAGCCACGCATCCGCAAGGCATACGAGCGCTTCAAGGAAAGCGGCCACGGAGACTCGGTCCTCAGCGTCAGCGGCCGGCGGTCGAAGCACTACGCCCTGACCGACCAGAAGGAATTCTTTGCCGAAATGTCCGAGGCGTACTTCGGCGTGAACGATTTCTTTCCGTTCAACCGGGGCGAACTCAAGACGGCGGAGCCGGAAATCTACGCACTGCTCGAGAAAGTCTGGGGCCCGCCGTTCAAGGGACTCGGAGCGGAGGACGCCGTCGCATCAACCCAATTCGGCGCGAGGCGGCATGACTTCGCCGTGGCCGGAAGCAAAGGCTTCGTGCTGTTGCCGACCAAGCCCGCCGAAGATGGGACCAGGCCGTGGGTGTGGTATGCCCCGACGCTCATGGGTCAACACCCGGACCCCAGCCACGAGTGGCTGCTTGCGCGGCTGCTGGCCGCCGGGTTCGCCGTCGCGGGAGTGGACGTGGGCGAGTCGTACGGCAACACGAAGGGCCGCGAGGCCTACACCAAGTTCCACCAATTCGTGGTGGGCAAGTACGCCCTCTCGCCCCAGGCGTGCCTCTTGCCGCAGAGCCGCGGCGGCCTCATGCTTTACAACTGGGCGGCCGAGCATCCGCAATCCGTCCGGTGCATCGGCGGCATCTACACGGTCTGCGACCAGTCGAGTTGGCCCGGACTGGCCAAGTCCTGCGCAGCCTACGGCATGGGCGAGGACGAACTGCGCAAGGCACTGGCGGAGCACAATCCGATCGAACGGCTGGAACCGCTAGCCAAGGCGAAAATCCCGATCCTGCATCTTCACGGAAATGCGGACACGCTGGTCCCGCTGGAACGAAACAGCGCCGAACTGGCCCGGCGCTATCGCAGGCTGGGCGGCGAGATGGAACTCGTCGTGATCGAAGGCAAGGGCCACCAGGTATGCCCCGAGTTCTTCGAGTCCAAGCGCCTGCTTGAGTTTTTCCTGACGCGGGGTATACTCGCGACTCGACCGGGCGCCGACGTGGGCAAATGAGCCCCGAACCAACGCCAATCAGGGGAGCCATCATGAAAAGGCAGATTGCCGCTGCCATCCTTTTCGCCGCCGCCTCACTGGCCGCGTTGACAAATACGGCCGTGGCCCAGCAGGCTGATTTGGGCAATGCCTCGAATGCCTCGAAGCAGGCCGGCAAGAGTCCGGTCAAGGTCTTCATCCTTGCCGGCCAGTCCAACATGGAGGGGCAGGGCCTGGCGGACCTTGAGGGCAAGGACTACAACGGCGGCCGCGGCTCGCTCAACTCTTGTCTGAAGGACCCGGCCAAGGCGCCCCTCTACAAACACCTCAAGGACAACAAGGGCCAGTGGACGGTGCGCGAGGACGTTTGGGTCTGGTACAAGCCCGAGAACAGCCCTGTGAAGTGCGGTCCGCTCGGCCTTGGATTCACCCCTTATGGCGGGAAGCACCACTTCGGCCCCGAACTCCAGTTCGGCCACGTCGTCGGTGACAGCCTCGCCAACCAGGTCCTGATCATCAAGACCGCCTGGGGCGGCAAGAGCCTCTACAAGGACTTCCGGCCGCCGAGTTCCGGCGGGGAGGTGGGGCCTTACTACACGACGATGCTGGCCGACGTTCGCGAGGTCCTTTCGGGCCTCAAGAAGTTCTTCCCCGGCTACAAAGGCGGCGGATACGAACTGGCGGGCTTTGTCTGGTACCACGGCTGGAACGACGGGTGCGACCCCAGGAATGCCGTGCCGGAGTATGAGAAGAACCTGGTGAACCTGATCAAGGATGTGCGCAAGGATCTTAACGCGCCCAAACTGCCGGTTGTGATCGGCGAGTTGACCGGCCCTTGGGTGAAGGCGGAAGGCCAGTGGGCGGCCCTCAGGAAAGCGCAGGCAGACGCGGCGGCGCATCCGGAGTTCAAAGGCACGGTGACGTTTGTCGAAACCCATGATTTCGTTCGCAAGGCCGAGGACTCTCCCTGCCCGGGCCACGGGCACCACGAGTTTGCCAACGCCGAGACTTACTTCCTGGTCGGTAGCGCCCTGGGCGAAGGGATGAAGAATCTCTGCGCCGCGCCGGCGGCGAAGTGAATTGCGAAATGGGTAACCACGAGTTCTCGCACGACTAGTGTAGTGTTTCAGAATTATCGCACATTATGGTATCGGGTGCCACGGCTGCGCCGTTTGCAGCCGTGCGCTGCGTCGAACGGCAGCACGGCTGCAAACAGCGCAGCCGTGGCACCCGGCGCCGGCGGCGAAGTGAATCGCGAAATGGGTAACCACGCGTTCTCACACGACTAAGGAGATCGACCATGAAATCCAAGATATTCCTCCAACTCGCCCTTGCGGCCCTGCTGCTGGTGCAACTGGCGCCGCTCCACGCCGACGCTGCGCCCAAGCCGCTCAAGGTATTCATCCTCGCCGGGCAGTCGAACATGGACGGCCAGGCCAATGTCTCGACGATCGACTTTCTCGGCGAGGACAAGGAAAACGGTTACCTGCTGAAGAAGTTCAAGCCCGACGGCAAGACGCTGGTCACCCGCGACGATGTCTGGGTCGCCCACCGCGGCGTCTACGGGAACCTGGGGCCGGGCTATGGCGGACGGAAGCCCGATGACAAACTTGGGAGCAATATCGGCCCGGAGTACGCCTTCGGCTACTTCATGGGCGAGGCGCTCCAAGAGCAGGTCTTGCTGATCAAGTTTGCCACCGGCGGCCAGAGTCTGTGCGTGAATTTCCGCCCGCCCAGTGCCGGCATGCCCCAAGGCGTGAAGCCGGAGGACGTGGGCGGCGCGTATCGGGGCCTGATCGGCTACGTCCACGACACCCTGGACAACCTGAAGAAGCGATTCCCCGCCTATGACGAAAAGGCCGGTTACGAAATCGCCGGGTTCGTCTGGTTCCAGGGTTACAACGACCAGTTTGATGAAACGGGCCGCAAGGAATACGGCAAGAACATGGTCTGCCTGATCAAGGACCTGCGCAAGGAATTCAAGGCCCCGGAGATGAAAGTGGTCGTCGGCGTCATGGGCGTCAACGGCGTGCGCAACGAAGTGGGCAAGCAAAAGGACGTGCGCGACGGCCAGCGATTCGTCAACACCGTGGCGGAATTCAAAGGCAACGTCAAGGCGATCGAGAGCGCTCCGCTGCTGCACCCGGCAATCGTTGCCATCAAGACCGCCGGCTGGCTCAACCCGGACCGCGATTTGAAGAAAGACCCCGTCACTCCGGAAGAGGAGGCGATGCTCAAACGCGCGACCTCCAACCTGGGCTATCACTATTACGGCGAGGGCCGCTTCTTCATCCTGCTCGGTAAGGCGATGGCCGAGACGATGCAGGAGTTGATGGGGACGGGAAAGAAATGATGGATCGTAGCGGGCCGCGGGAGGGGAGCCCCGCCCCAATCGTCGGAGTGCTGGAGGACCCATGAGAAGAACAGTCATGTTCGCCGGAATCGCTCTTCTTCTCATGACGGCTCCGGCTGCCTATACGGAGATGGCGCCCACATCGGCCTGGCAGACGCGCGAGACGCCGGTCTACTCCGATCCGGATGACAATTGGGCCAAGGACCCATCCATCATCAAGGCGGGCGATACCTATTACATGTACTACACAAGTGCCAACCCCTGGCAAGACACCGGAGAAGGGGGTAAGGGAGAACCCAGGATCGATTACGCGACCTCGCCGGACGGCCTTACGTGGACACGGCAGGGAGTGGCCATTGAAAAGGGTAAGGAGGGTGAATGGGATGGCAAGCGACCGCAGGCGCCGGCCAAACCCATTCTGAAAGACGGCGTCTATTACATGTACTATGCGGGAGCAGGCGATAGAGTCTATATAGGGTATGCCACGTCCACCGATCTTCGCCGCTGGAAAAAGCATCCCGGCAACCCTGTGATTCGCTATGGGGGGAAGTGCAATGACCCCTATGTCTACCTCGAAGACGGAATCTACTATCTTTTCTACGACGACGGGGCTGAACAGGTTTATTACGCGACTTCCACCAATCTGACGGATTGGTCGCCCACGCCCGTGCAGACCGGAGCCGTCGGCGAAGGCAACATCGTCCTGAAGGACCAGGGGGTCTATACGATGCTCACCGCCGTCGGGCATTCCCATCGCGGAGAGTACTACAAGTCCTGGACCTCCAGGAGCCTCACCGGATTCGTCGACCGCGGGAAGATCAGGATCAAGGTCCCGGCGTGGGCGTCCGGAGCCTTTGGCCACGGGGACGTCGTTTGCCGCGACAATCAGTACTGGCTGTACTTCCAGGGAACCAGTGACGGCGGCAAAACGTTTCAGATCGGCCTGGCGAAACACCCTGCCCGCCCCATCGGACTGGATGATGATAACTAATTGACAAACATGAGACTTTGAGAGACGCATGATGAAAACACCTAAAATCCACAAAGTTCTGACAATCGTCGTGGCCGTTCTGGTTAGCGGGCCGCCATTGGCAGCCGCAGCGCCGACGGCGATGCCTGATTTGACCAAGACCGCCCCGGCGGAGACGAAGAAGAGCTACAACCTCGGCCCGACCGGGGCGCTGGGCTGGATGTACGTCGAGAAGGGGATGACTGAAAAGAGCCGCCAGATCCTCGTCACCGCGGTCGAAAAGGGCTCGCCCGCCGCCGGCGTCCTCGAAGTGGGCGACGTGATTCTCGGCGTGTTCGGCAAGCCGTTCACCGAAGACGCCCGCAAGAGTTTTGGGTGGGCGATCGGCGAGGCCGAGACCGAAAAGGGCAAGGGGATTCTGCCGCTCGTCGTCTGGCGGAAAGGAAAGACGCAGAACGTCAACCTCAAACTCCAGGTCATGGGGACCTACAGCGACACCTCGCCCTACAACTGCCCCAAGGCGAAAAAGATTCTCGAGCAGGGCCTCGCGGTGATGGTCAGGAACATGGGGAAGGAAAACGGCCTCCACATCAACGAACTGGCGATTCTGGCCTCGGGCAAGAGCGAGTATCTGGAACTGGTGCGCAAGAGTGCACGCGAGGTGGCGGCCGCCACGCCCGAGGCCGAAGAACTGTGGAAGAATTCTTCGAAAGGCGGCATGGCCACCTGGCATCATGGCTACAACAACCTCTTCCTCTGTGAGTATTACCTCGCCACCGGCGACAAGACCGTCCTGCCGGCCATCCGCTCCTACACCACCACGATCGCGCGTGGACAGGGCAGATTCGGCACGTGGGGACACGGCTATGTGCCGCCCGCCGCGGACGGGCAACTGCACGGCCCGGTCCCGCCCTATGGACCGGTGAACGCAACCGGCCTGCCCTGCTTTATTTCGTTGGTTCTCGCGGAGAAGTGCGGCATCGAGGGCCCGGAACTTAAACCCGCCATCGCTCGCTCCAGCAGGTTCTTCGGCTACTACGCCGGCAAGGGCACGATCCCGTACGGCGAGCACCGGCCCGGCGTCGGCCACGACGACAACGGCAAGACCTCCATGGCGGCGATGGCCTTTGCCCTGCAGGGCAAGCGGGCCGAGACGCAGTTCTTCGCGAAGATGGTGACCGCTTCCTACGAGTCCCGCGAATGGGGCCACACCGGCAACGGCTTCAGTTACCTCTGGGGGCCTATCGCCGCCAATTGCGGCGGTCCGAAAGCCATGGCTGCCTTCATGAAGGAACTTCGCTGGTACTACGACCTGGCACGGCGCTGGGATGGCGCATTTGTCAATGTCGGCACAGGCGGCGGGGTCGCCAGTAGTTATCATGGCATGCTCGGTTCCACCGGGTGCTACATGCTGAACTACGCCGCGCCGCTGAAGAAAATCGCGATCACCGGCCGCGATGCGAAACCTGAGAACTGGCTGAGCGGCGCAGACGTCGCCGAGGCCATCGCGGCCGAGCGCTGGCTTGGCGACAATGCGCACGCCAAGAGGACGACCGCGCAACTCCTCGCCGGCCTGAGCAGTTGGTCGCCGCTTGACCGCGCCTGGTCGGCCCAGGAGTTGGGGCGGCGGCAGGACAATGTCCTCCCGCAACTGCTCGCGATGATCAAGAGCAACGACCCTCGTGCCAGGCTCGGCGCGGTCATGACGTTGGGGCAGTTCAAGGGGCGGGCCATCCCCGCATTGGACACCCTGGTCGGCCTGTTGCGCGACGACGACCGCTGGCTTCGCGTCCAGGCGGCCGAGGCGCTGCGGAACATCGGGGCCGACGCCAAGCCGGTCCTGCCCCAGATGCTCAAAGCCGCCGCCGTCCAAGACGAAACCGATCAGATGCAATTCACCGTCGGCGCCCTCGCCTACGCCCTATTCTATCCCGGCGGGGCGTATGGGCCCAGGGGCATCCTCGCCAAGTCGATCGATGGCCTGGATAAGAACCTGCTTTACCCGGCCATCCGGTCGATTGCCGCCAACCCCGACTCGGCCGCCCGGGGCTGCCTGCGCTCCACCTACGGCCTGATCACGCTTGACGACGCCAAGGCGCTGGCCCCCGCGATCGTCGCCAGCACCAGGGAATCGGCGCCGGCCAACACCATGTTCTCCAAGGGCGTCCGCCTTGCGGGAATCGAGGCGCTGGCCCGGCTTCGGATCGAAGAAGGCATTCCCCTGACGATGATGATGCTGAACCTGCGCGAGTGGGGCAAAAGATACATCGTCCTGGAATCCCTGGATGTCCTGAAACAGTATCGCGGAGCCGCCAAGTCCGTCCTGCCCGATCTGAAGAAACTGGAGGTCGAACTGCGCAAAATGAAGCCGCAGCATGACAAGATCATCGAGGTTATCGCCGTGATCGAAAACGACAAGAACCCGCCCAGGCTGATCAGCCTGAAAGACTACCTGGGCGAGGATGAGTGGAGGTAACCAACGTCCGGCGGGGCGAACCGAAGCATGCAGCGTGCGGGGGATTCCTGCTGCCAGTTGGCTCTAATACTACAACGCTAGAAGCAGACTTGCGCGGCGGGTCTCCGGACCCGCCGCGCAAAGTGCTACAGGCAAACGTGAACTGCTCTAAACCCGCCTTCGGCAGGCAAAGACCCATGAAATGGGCCTGACAGCCACTGCCAGAATCCGCGGTCACACCCGAAAAAAGCGGAAAAAGCGAAAAAATTTGACTTCCGCGT
>JAPLMO010000311.1 GCA_026386995.1 Planctomycetota bacterium
ATGACCTGGCCCATGGCGGCGCTGTGGTAGGCGATGAGGGCGTTCTGCCGCTCGAAGTCGCGGCGTTGGCGCAGGACCTCGTCGCTGACGGCCTCGGCGGGCGCCGAGCCGGCCGTCGCCTTCTTCGGCAGGAAGTCCGGCGGCGAGGGGGGCAGGGCGTACGCCAGAATCGTGGCGCCTTCCTTGGCGTGCAGGATCGGGTGACGCCAGTAGATGTCCGGGACGGCGTCCCAGATTTCCTGGCTAGCCTCGGCGGTGGCCTGCTGCCGCATGATGACGCTCTCGCGGCCCTCGGCCGTCAGCGCTATGCGGAAACTTTTTTCGGGGCCGGCCAGAATCGCCTTGTCTTCCTTCTTGAAGACTGCCGGCAGGACCTCGGCCAGCGGCGTGCCTGCATAAGCGTGTGGCATGTAGAGCGGACCCGAGACGACGATGAGCGTTCCGCCGCGGTCGGCCACGAACTTCTGGAGGATCCGCTGCTCGCTCGCGCCCAGGTACTTCGGCGCGACGTCGCCCAGGATGATGACGTCGAACTTCATCCACTCGGCCTCGTCCTTGGGAGGCAGGTTGGCCTCGACGTCGTCGATGGGCCGGCCGGCGGAGGCGGCGACCTTCGGCGGGGGCGGCACGCCCTCGATCCGGTCGGGCTCCAGCAGGACGTGCTGGAGGCGGACGGTCCGGTCGCGGCCGGCGAAGAGGTTCTTCAGGTACCGGAATTCCCATCGCGGCCGGCCGTCGATGATGAGCAACTTGATCCGCTCGTCGGAGACGTTGACCGTGATCGGGTACTGGTTGTTGGTGGCGAGGACCTCGCCCTCGAACTTCTGGACCTCGACGCGGTAGCGGTGGAGGCCGGCGGCGGCGGGCTCGTCGCCCAGTTCAACGGTGGTGCGGTAGTTGTCGGTCGGCACGTGCTCGGTGCGGGAATCGACCGTCTTATCGCCGTCGACGAGCGAGACCTTGACGTCGCGGCCGGCCAGGCCGTCGAGTTTGACGTGGGCCTTCAGGAGCATGCGGTCGTGCGTGGCGAGGCTCTCAGGCGCTTCGACCGAGAGGACGCCGGCGTCGATGGGCGGCCGGTCGCCGCCGAAAACGATCGACGAGACCGGCACCTGGTTCGTGCCGAGGCGCTTGACGAGCGGGTCGACCGGCTTGGCGGCGTTATGCCGCCCGTCCGTCAGGACCAGCACGCCCGAGAGTTGCTTGTCGGCCATTTCGCCCATGACCTTTTCGATGGCGGCCGCAAGGTCCGTCTGCTGCTGCGCGGGCGGCAGGGCGGCGGCATCGACGGCCGGATTGCCGTCGGCCTTGTACGCCTCGGCCCAGCGCTTGGG
Source organism: Planctomycetota bacterium (assembly GCA_026386995.1). The sequence goes on from JAPLMO010000311.1 coordinate 1,335, forward strand.
GTCCTCCTCGACCGGGGCGGCGGCGAACGTGTAGAGTTTGACCGAGTAGCGGTCGGCGAGTTGGTCCAGGAGGCTCTCGGCCCGCTCGCCCTTTTCGGCGTTGACGACAGGGCGGCCCAGTAGCACGTCGTGCGCCACGGCGATGCGTTTCTTGGCGGTCGTGGCATCGACGCGGCCCTTGGCGTCCGCGGGCAGGGCGGCGTAGGCGAGTTCGTCGAGCGTCTGACCGACCGAGGCGACCTTGGCCGCGATGTCCCCCAGGTCTGTTACGGCCTGCCGGACGGTCTGGACCAGGCGGCCGTGCTCGCGCTCGAGGTTCTTGGCGTTGTCGCGCGACACCAGGCCGGCGGCCTCGCGCAGGCGGTCGCCGACCTGCGAGGCGAGGCGTTTGCGGGCGTCGTCGAGGCGGACGACGGCGTCGGGCGTCAACTTCAGCGCGTCGGGCGCCTTGGATTCCTGCGGTTGGGCCAGCGATGCCAGGTGCTCGGCCACCTTCTTCTGGGCCGCCTCGAACGAGCGCTGGAGGCCCTCGCGGCGGCCCTGGAGTTGCTTCTGGCGCTGGTCGGGCGCGGCGGAGGAGATCGAGGCCAGCCACTCGGCCTGGGCCGCCAGATCGGCGCGGACCTTCTCCAGGCCGTCGGCCACGGCGTCCAGGGCGTAGGGACGCCGGGCGCCCGCCACGGCGAATTTCTCGGCCAGGCGCATCTTCTCCGACGCCCCAAGTTGCGTGTCGGGCACATACATCGAGGCCGAGTTGTCGACCAGGACGGCGACGAACCGCTGGATGGTCTTATCCAGGACCCACGGCCGGACGGGCTGGGCGAGCATCACGATCACCAGCGCCACAAGCACCACGCGCAAGGTCGCCAGCGCCAGGCCCAGCCGTCGCGAGACCGTCTGCCGCTCCACGGCGTATAGCGCCAGCACGACCTCGATGGCGGCCGCGCCGAGAAGGGCGATCGGCCACAGGGGCCAGTTCGTCGCCAGCACCAGGCCCCTCTGGAGGGCCTGCGACACGGCCAGCATCGCCGCGAAGCCGACGGCCACGCGGGCCGCAAACCCCGCGATCTGCCGCGCGCGCGTTGCTGGGCGGCGGGTCAGCCGGTGGCCGATCAGCCAGGCCGCGACGGCGGCCGCGGCCAGAAGCCACACGACCACGGTCGGGACGGCGGCCGGCAGCATGTAATGTTGTTCTGTGGCTAGCATCATGCCTTTGGTGCAGACTCCTCTGCGGGAACCGAGAGCAGGCTTCGCGCCCGGTCCCGGAACGTTTGCACGTCAACGGTTGCGGGCCCGAACGAAACGGCCCCCACGACGTGGATGCGGCGCTGCATGGCGATCCAGCGCGTCAGGCCGATCTCGGCCAGCAGCACCACCAGCAGCGCCACGGCCAGGTACTTCCACATTTCCTCGCCGGGCACCTGGCCCGTGACGGCCGAGATCATGTCGCTGGTGCTGACGGCCACGAAGAGGGGCACGTGCTTCTCGGCGGCCGCAAACTGGGCGTCGGTGAGCGACACCATGCGGCTTTCCTCGGCGTCGCCCAGGACGACGAACGGCAGGCCTTTCTGGACAATCGCCGGCACGAGGTAGTTCTCCGCGGCCTTCGGCGGCAGGACCACGTGGTAGAGGCCCGGCTCGTACGTGCCCGAGAACGTGATGCGAAGTCCCGCAGGTACGCTCGCCACCGACGCCCCGGCTCGCTGGTCCGACGGCAGCAGCACGTCGACCGGCTGGCCTTCGAGCGGCATCTGCCCGGCCCGCCCGGCCTCGCGCTTGGCGATCTCGGCGGACTTCCACGGTAACTGCACGACGAACTCCGACCCCGGCCGCACGTTGGTGTCCAGGAGCGTCGGCGCGGCCAGGTAGTAGGCGATCTCGTGGACCATCGGCACGAAGCACTTCAGCGACGGCAGGTTCGACTCGTGCCGGTCCAGCGACACGGCCGTCATCGCAACGTAGCCCTTGCCGACGCGGTGCTCCACGAGCAGCGGGTCGCCGGTGTCGAGGCGGCCCGCGACGCTGATGCTGCCGTCCTTGCGGTCGGCGTCGAGCGTCCAGCAGGCCGAGATGAGGGCACGCTCGGCGTCGGACTGCGTCGGGTCGGGCAACAGCGCCAGGGCAGGGTGGTTGAAGGTCTTCAGGGCCAGCCGGGCGGGCGAGTCGGCCATCGTGCGGCGTTTGCCGAAGGCGGCGGGCATGAAGGGATCGCCGCCGTCGGCCATCCATGCGTTGTAGAAGGTCGGGACGATCTTGTCTCCGGCGACGACGAGCAGGCCGCCTCCGTCCTGCACGAACGCCTTGAGGCCGGCGGCGGCCGCCTGCGGCAGTTGCGGCACGTTCGCCAGGACGATGAGGTTGTATTGCCTGAGGTCGCCGGCCGACGCCAAGTCGGTCGCGGCGACGGTCTTGGTGGCGACGAGGCGTCCGAGTTTGTCTGCCTTCCTGGCGGCCGCCGGGTCCTTGGGTTTCTCCTCGGGCGGTGCGCCTTCGGGCGGCTCTTCGTCGGCCGGGGCCAGGGCGATCTCGATGAACGCGGAGGCGCCGTCGAGCGGGCGGGACGACGGGTTGCCCTCGACCAGCAGCACGGGCATCTTGTCAATCGTCTCGACGACGCGGACGGCCGAGTTGTCGGCGGGCATCTCGTCTTCGCTCAGGACCTTGGCACCCACCACGTGCAGGCCGGGCCGCCCGAAGAGGTGGTCGAACCGCACGGTCTCGGCCGCCCCGGGAACCATCTCGATAACTTCCTGCCGGGCGACGGCGGCGCCGTCGATCGCCAGCTCGATCGACAGGGGCTCGACGACCGTCGTGCCGGAGTTGATGACCGTCACGTCGATGCGCACTGGCCGGTCGGTCCCGATCACCTTGCGCGAGAACCGCACGTCGCCAACGGCCACGTTGCGCAGGGCCTTCGGCAGCGCTAGCGTGCGGCAGACGATCTCGGGCGGCACGGGAAAATCCTTCAGCCCGGAGGCCAGGAACTGCCACCGGGCCTCGTTGGCGGTGTCCCAGCCGACGTTCTGGCCGTCGGTGATGAGGACGATTTTCTTGGCCGGGTTGCGGCCTTGCGCGAGCGAGTTGCCGGCGGCGACGAGCGAATCGACCACGCGCATCGAGCCACCCGTCGGCCCGAGTTTCTTCAGGGCGTCCAGCAGTTCCTTGCGGTCGGCGGTCGGGTTCGGCAGGACGGGGCGCGGCACGGGGCCGGCCACGAGGATGCTGACGGCGTCGGCCGGGCGGCAGGTGTCGATCACGGCGCGGGCCTCTTCGATCGCGCGGGCGAAGTTCGTCTGGCCGTCGACGGGGACCGTCATGGAGGTCGAGCCGTCGATGAGGATGGCCACGTCGCGCTCCCCGCCGCTAAGGCTCCATCGCTTCGACTGGAGGTAACTTTCTACGGCCGTGGCGCCGACCGACCCGGCAAAGAGCGTCGCCGCCGCGCACAGGAGCAGCCACCTCGCCCGTCGCCGCGACCAGACCGCGGCCGCGATGCCCGCGCAGACGGCCGCCGTCAGGATCGCCGGCAGCACGATCGCCCACGGGATGACCGACCGCGTCGGCACGAACAGCCGCGCCATCGCCAGCACCAGCAGGGCCAGCGCCAGGCACCGCAGGGCCATCAGGATGATCTCTTCGATGAGTATGCGCCGGCTGCGCGAGGTGAGCGATTCCATGAGGAACCGCATCGCCCCCCAGTCGACCAGCGTGGCCTTCTGGCGGTTCAGGAGGTGGATCAGGATCGGAATGGCCACCGCCACGAGGCCCCACAGGAATATCTGTTCGAGTGGGTACATTAGGCCGCACCTCGAAGAACAGCGGGATTCGGGATTCGGGATTCGGGATTCGGGAATCGAGAATCGGGATTCGGGAATCGGGATTCGGGATTCGGAGTTCGCTTACGCGGTACCATCACTTGCTCGCCCCTTGTTTGGCAAGGCTTCTCAATAGGCCGTTCAGTAACTGGCAACATCGGGCCGCAGACTGCATTACTTCCTCGGCCTTTGCTGGTGAAAGGAAGCCGAGGTCCTGCGCCAACAGCAGTTGCGTCTGGACCTCGTAAAGGCTGCCGCGCGCTGTTCGCAGGAACCTGACGTATTCTTTTCTGCTCCCTCGGCCATAACCTTCCGCGATGTTCGAGGGTACGGAAACCGCGGCCCTTCGCAACTGTGCGGTCAGCCCGTAGATCTCTTCGGGAGGAAACCCGCGCGTCACCTGGTATATGGCTTTGACCAAGTCACGCGCTTTCTGCCATACAAGCAGATCGTTGAAGTTCCGAATGTCGCGCTTGCCCGGAGGCCTCGTCTCATCGGCCATTCGTGTTCTCGATTCTCTGGGTCCGAATACCCTAATGCACAAACCGCAACTGCGCACCCCGATGTCCGAACTCCGAATCCCGAATCCCGAATCCCGCCGTTATCCTTTCGTCCTTCCCCGCCGATTGGCCAGGTAATGCGCCAGCGCGACGTCAAAACTCCGCCTGGTCGAGAGCGGCACGTAGTCGATGTCCATTTCGCCGCAGCCCGACTCGATCTTATGGATGAACTGGCGCACGCGGTCGAGGTACTCGGCCCGCACCGACCGCGGGTCCAACTGCACGCGCCGGGTGTCCAACTCCAGGTCGCGGAACAGGCTCCACCGGTCGAACGGGAAGGTCAGTTCCTCCTCGGCCATCACGTGCAGCAGCAACACTTCGTGCTTGCGGTAGCGG
>JAPLMO010000515.1 GCA_026386995.1 Planctomycetota bacterium
CACGTGATTGACCAGGAGAAGTGCACCCTTTGCGGGACCTGCCTCGAGAAGTGTCCCTTCTCGGCGGTCCTGAAAGTCTAAGGACGGGCGACGGATGCCTACGGTAACGATTGACAACATCGCGGTGGAGGTGCCCAAGGACGCGACGATTCTGGACGCCGCCAGAGAGGCCGGCATCTGGATTCCGACCCTGTGTTTCCACCCCGCCATCCCTCCGCAGGCCATGTGCCGCCTGTGCATGGTGGAACTGGACCGCGGCGGATGGAAGCAACTGGTCACCGCGTGCAACTACCCCGTGCGGCGCGACATTACGGTCAGCGCCTCAAGCGATCGGGCGATCAAAGCGCGGCAGGGCGTGATGGAACTGATGCTGGCGCGGGCGCCCGAAAGCAAGCCTCTCCTGGCACTGGCCGCAAAGATGGGCGTCCAGGGAACGCCGTATCCCCTGGTCAGCAAGACCCAGCGCGACTGCGTCCTGTGCGGCCTGTGCACGGCGGTGTGCGGCGAGATCATGGGGCCGGCGGCCATCGGGTTCGCTGGGCGCGGCAAGGACCGGGCCGTCAGCGCCCCGTTCCGGCTGCCGAGCGAAAGTTGCATCGGCTGCGGCGCGTGCGCGGCGGTTTGCCCGGTTGGCACGATCCAGGTCCGCGTTCACGAGAAGGAGGGCGAGGTCGAGATCTCGCCCTTCAAGACGCGCGTCAAGTTCCAGGCCTGCCGCGAGTGCGGGGCCCGCATCGCCAGCACTGCGGTGATGGACAAGGCCCTCGGCAAGGCCCTCGGCAAGGCCAAGGTCGACTGGAAGAAGTTCCGGCAACTCGCGATGTTGTGTCCGCAATGCCGGCGGAAGACGGCAGCCGCACAGTTGTCGGAGGTTGCCCTGGTGGCGGCCCAGGCGGGATATGTCAGCCGCCCGAAGGCGGTTGAGACCAAGAAACCGGCGCGGCGTTCGTCGCGCCGCAGTAAGTCGTGAATGCTTAGCCGCGAACCGAAGGTGAACGCGTTTTTCTGAAACCAGGCAAGGCAACATCGGCGCAGCGATGCGGGCGCCGACGAAATGAGGAGAACCGGAATGGACGTTAAGAAGCGCAGTAGCGACCCGGCGGCACAAGAGATGCTCCGGCAGATGGCCAAGGACGGCATCGAGAACGCATGGGACCGCCTTGAAGCCCAGGAACCCCAATGCGGCTTCGGCCAACTCGGCATCTGTTGCCGCGTGTGCAACATGGGCCCCTGCCGCATCGACCCGTTCGGCGAAGGGCCGCAGCGCGGCGTGTGCGGGGCTGATGTTGACACGATCATCGCGCGCAACTTCCTGCGTGCGGCGGCGGCCGGCTCGAGCGCCCACTCCGACCACGGGCGCGGCGTGGTCCACGCCTTCATCGCCATGGCCACGGGCGAGGCCCCCGATTATTCCATCAAGGACCGCACCAAACTCCTCGTGCTGGCGAAGGAGTGGGGCATAAAGACCGACGGCCGCACGGACAAGGACATCGCCCACGAACTGGGCGAACTGGCGCTGGCCGAGTTCGGCAAGCCGCACGGCACGCAGCGCATGGCCGAGCGCGCCCCCGCGCCGCGCAAGGCCCTCTGGAAGAAACTCGACATCACGCCGCGCGCCGTCGACCGCGAGGTCGTCGAGGCCCTGCACCGCTCGACGATGGGCGTCGATCAGGACTACAAGAGCATCATCCGCCACGCCAGCCGCTGCTCGCTGGCCGACGGCTGGGGCGGCTCCATGATCGCCACCGACCTGCAGGACATCATGTTCGGCACGCCGTACCCGAAGCGCGGCGAGATCAACCTGGGCGTCCT
>JAPLMO010000257.1 GCA_026386995.1 Planctomycetota bacterium
TCGAACTCGTCTTGCGGAGACAGGGCATGTTGCGCATCGCGGTTCTTATCTTTTTGAGCCTGGGGATGTTCAGTCTCCCCATCTCAGCCGCCGACAGCGAATCGCAACAGAAGGCGCAGGATGCCTTTGACTCGATCTACGGCGCGGACGTGAAGCGTGTCCGCGCCACCAAGGACACGGCCGACGACGCCGCGCTGGCCGCAAAAATCCTTGAGGCCGCACGAACGGTCGAGGCCCAGCCGGAATTCCTTGCCATTCTCTGCACAAACGCCTGCGAACTTGCCGCCGCCGACCCCAAGGGGGCCGAGGCCGCCCAGGCTGCATGCGACCTGGCGATTGAGAAGGCCCCGGCCGCCGCGGGGGCGTGCCAGGACACCATCGTCACGATGCGCCGGCGGCAGTACGACGCCGCCCGTGGCGACGCCAAGGCGCAAGCCTGCGATGTTTTCATCGAAGCCCTCGCGGCCGCGGCCGACACCCGCCTGCGCGGCGGAGACACGGAGGGGGCACACATCCGCATTCTCAAGGCTGCGACCTTGGCCCGGCAGACTAAGTCGCAGAAGGCCGATGCGGTCGAGGCACAACTCAAGGCCATCACGGCCCGCCAGAAGAGCGCGGCGGAGGCTGAGCGGCTGAAGAAACAGTTGGAGGCCGACCCCGCCAACGCGAAGGTCCGCGACCAACTCGTGCGGCTACTTGTGGTGGACCTGGACAGCCCGGCCGACGCCGCAAAGTACGTCGATGAGTCGAGCGATGCGACACTGCGCAAGTTCGTGCCCGCCGCCGCCAAGGCCGTGGCCGATGCCCCGGAGATTTGGCCGGCACGGCCGGCCCCGCGGGCAAGGCGGCGATGTACGCGCGGGCCGTTCAGTACGGCGAGCGGTTTATGGAACTGCACACGGCGCAGGACCTCGACCGCACACGGGCCGAGTTGGCGGTGAAAAAGGCGCAGGACGAGACCGCGAATCTGGGCGGAGAGGCATCTGGCAAGGGGCGATGGATGGATGTGCTCAAGGGCATTGACCTTGCCAATAACCGTGTGGGCGGCGGCCAGTGGCAGAAGACCGCTGAAGGTCTCTTGCTAACCGGGTCGGATCGATCGCGAATGATCCTGCCGGTTATCCCCGAAGGCAGTTACGAGTTTGAGTTCCAATTCGTTCGCAAGCGAGGGGTCGAGATAGACGCCTTCCTCCCCGTTGGGAAGGGGGCGACGACACTTGTCATAAACGGTTTCGGAGGGCCGATAAGCGCCCTGACACTGGTCCGCGGTAGAGAATTAAGCGACGATGCGATATTCAGAAACACCCAGATCGTAAACGGCCGCCCATCGGTCGTGAGGGTTCGCGTGGTGTTGGACAAAGACGATACCCAGGTTGCAGTCGAGATGGACGGCAAGCAGATTCTCGCATGGAAGGGCCCCCAGTCGGTGTTGTCGCCCTACCCGGCTTGGACGCTCCCCGACCCGCGTTGTATCGGTATCGGCGGCTTGAATTCCGACGTGCTCTTTCAAGGCGCCCGCTTGCGCATGCTCTCGGGCAAGGCCGCGCCCCTGCGGCAGGCCACGCTCACCGTCTCGGCCGGTAACAAGCCCCCCGTGGGCAAACTGGTCATCGTCAAGGCCGTCTATGGCGACCTGCAAGGCGGCAAGTGGACCGATGTGACCCAGAAGGTGGCCGCTATGGTCAAGGACAACACGCTTTCCGTGGATGCGACCAACGAAAACTTTGGCGATCCGGCCGACTGGTGTGTCAAGAAACTCCGCGTAGACTATACCTTCAACGGCGTAGCCAAATCCAAGACTGTGGACGAGCGTCAGACCCTCACCATCTCGGCCACCGGCGAGTAGGTGTTGTGCGTCCCGAAAACTTCGTCCCGGGCCTGCGGATGAATGACGGATGTTATCTGCGACAACCCGACGACGGATTCTGGCGCGAGGCCTCAATCGTAGCGATGAAGAGCATGGCAGACAAGAGACGTAAGTGCTTGTAGAATAAGGCGGACGGAATATTCGCGAGGAACAGCAGGTACAGTCATGGTCAAGCGTCCGCGGTGGTCGCGGGCGAGAGGTCATCCGGGAAATCACGAATAAACCAGGAGCCAACCGATGAAACAGAACCTTGCCGGAATCATTCTTCTCGCCGCCTTGGCAGCGTTGGCGCATCCGGCGCTTGCCCAAGCGGCCGTCCCAGGCCGCCCGGCGAAACAGGCCGGCAAGAGCCCGGTCAAGGTCTTCATCCTCGCTGGCCAGTCGAATATGCAAGGGCAGGGCGTCACGGGCATCAACGACGAATTCCGCGGACAGAAAGGTACGCTGGTTGCCATGCTGGCCGATCCGGCCAAGGCCCCCCTGATCAAGCACCTGAGAAACGCCAAGGGCGAGTGGGTGGAGCGTGACGACGTCTGGGTTTACGATATCAACGAGTTCGGCACCAGGAAGGGCAACCTTTCGTTTGGCTACGGCTGGAATCTCGGGGACAAGACCTGGTTCGGCCCGGAGCTTCAGTTCGGGCACGTGGTGAAAGGCCAAGTGGCGAACCAGGTCCTGATCATCAAGACGGCGTGGGGCGGCAGGGCCCTGTATACGGACTTTCGCCCGCCAAGTTCCGGCGGTAAGGTGGGCCCGTACTACAAGCTGATGCTGGAGACCGTCCACAAGGTGCTCGGAGACATCAAGAAGGAGTTTCCCGAGTATGTTGCCAGGGGCTATGAACTGGCTGGTTTCGTCTGGTGGCATGGCTGGAACGACTTCTGCGACCCCAAGAATGCCGTCCCCCAGTATGAGCAGAACCTGGTAAACCTGATCAAGGACGTGCGGAGTGAACTGAAATCGCCCAACCTGCCCTTTGTCATCGGGGAATTCACCGGCCCCTGGGGCGCGGACTGCAAAGAGCCGGCCGCCCTGGCCATCCGGAAGGCCCAGGCCGCCGCGGCGGCGAGGCCGGAGTTCAAAGGCACGGTAAACTTTGTCGAGACGCACGACTATGTACGCCCCGAGAAGGAGTCGCCAACTAGCGAGGGCCACCACGAGTTCAAAAACGGCGAAACCTATTTTCTGATTGGCGATGCATTTTGTAAAGGGATGCTGACGCTGTTGAAGAAGTAGGTGAGAAACCTGTAGGCTGTTAAGTGAAAAAGAGAAAGCAACCTATAATTCTGCATGAGTTTGTGATTCTGGCGGAG
>JAPLMO010000245.1 GCA_026386995.1 Planctomycetota bacterium
TAGTCCGGCGGCCTCCGCAGCAACTCGTAGCCGCGCTGGATGTACGCCAGGCCGCTGACGACCGTCACGATGGTCGTGACCCAGATCAGGATGTCCCTCATGCAGGCGGTCCACGCGGGGCCGTCCATCCAGTGGCCGACGTACACCAGCGAGCAGACGATAGCCACGCACTGGATGAACATCTTGATCTTGCCGCTTGCGGTGGCGGCGAACGGAAGGCCGTGCGACTCGCTGAAACTGCGCATGCCGGTCACGAGGAGTTCCCTCGCCAGGATGACGACGACCATCCAGGGTTGCCAGCCGGTCGGATTCTCCATGACGCCCGCCGGGCTCATCCTGAGGAACTGGTCGCCGATCAGGTACGCCAGCGCCCCGAAGATGATGATCTTGTCGACGAACGGGTCGGCGATGCGGCCGAAGGTCGTCACGTGGCCCAGCCGCCGCGCGAGGTAGCCGTCGATCGCGTCCGTCAGGACGGCGATGAGGAACACGGCCAGCGCCACGTCCAACATGGGCAGGCCGAAGAGGGTGCTCTCTGCATCGCGATAGAACGCCAGCACGACAAAGAACCCCAGCGCCAGGAAGAACCGCCCGGCCGTCAGCAGATTTGGAATGTGACGACGCATAATCAAGCCCCGAGTTTCAAGTTTCAGGTTTCAAGTTTCAAGTTCAAGGAGCCAAGCGGACGCCGCCCGCGGCGTGTCGTTTCTGTTCAACTTGAAACCTGAAACTTGAAACTTGAAACTTCCTTAGATTTCTCCGATGAGATCGTACTCATCGGCCCCCGTGATGCGGACCGTGGCGAACTCGCCGATTGCGGCGGCCCCGGCCGGAAGAAGCACCACGCCATCGACGTCGGGCGCCTGGCCGGCGTGGCGGGCCACGAGGCGGCCGGTTTCGTCCCGGCCGTCCACGAGGACCTCGATCCGTTGGCCGACGCGGGCCTTGGTCCCAGCAAAGGCCAGCCGCTCGGCGGCCTGCATCAACTGTTCCCATCGCGCCCGCGCGACGGCCGGCGGGACGTGGTCCGGCAGGCCGGCGGCAGGCGTGCCAGGTTCGGCACTGTACACGAAGACGCCCACGTGGTCAAAACGAACTTTTTCGAGGAACTCAAAAAGTTCCCGGAAGCGGGCGTCGGTCTCGCCGGGGTACCCGACGATGAAACTCGTGCGGATGGCGACGCCGGGCACCGCGGCCCTGAGTCGCGCGACGAGCGACTCGATGCGTGCCTGCGTCGTGCGGCGGCCCATGCTCGCCAGGATCGCATCGCTCGCGTGCTGGAGCGGCAGGTCGACGTACGGCACGAGCGGGGGGCCGGCGGCCAACTGCACGATCACGTCGTCGCCGAACGACGCCGGGTGCGTGTACATCACGCGGATCCAGGGGACGGAGACGCGTTTGCGAAGGAGACCGAGCAACCCGCCGAGAGAACAGACGCGGTCGCCAAGGCGACCGGCTAAATGTGATTTCGCGAAATCGCTCCCATACGCAGTAGTGTCCTGGCCGATGAGGATGAGTTCCCTGGCCCCGTCGGCGACGAGTTCCGCGGCCTCGGCGAGGATCAACTCGGGCGGCTTGGAACGCAGGGGCCCGCGGATCTCCGGGATTGCGCAGTACGCGCAGCGGTTGTTACAGCCCTCGCTGATCCTCAGGTACGCGTAGTGGCGGGGCGTAAGACGCAGGCGCTCGCGGTCGTCGGGTGGGGCGGCCGCGTGGGAATGGACGCTCACCAACGTGTGCGGCTCGCCGCGCAGAGGGTGAGGCTTTGCGCGGAGGGTCTTCTGACCCGCCGCGCGTTGCGCGGCATGGCGGTCGGCCATCACCATGCGGCAGACCTCGGCCAGCGAGTCGCGGCTGCTTATGCCTACGATCGCATCGACCGCGGGGTGGCGCTGGAGGATTTCTCGGCCGTAGCGCTGGGCCATGCAACCGGCCACGACTATGCCGCCCAGGCGGCCCGCGCGCTTGAGGGCCTCGAGTTCGTCGAGGTGCTGGTCGCTCTCGGCCCGCGCCAGGTCGATGAACGCGCACGTGTTGACGACCGCCAGGTCGGCCCACTCGGCGTCGGCGGCAATGGCAAAGCCCCCGAGCGCCAGGCCCGCCAGCATCCGCTCGGAATCGACGAGGTTCTTCGGGCAACCGAGGCTGACGAGGGCCACCGTGGGAAGGGACTTTTTCGGCATAAGGAGGCCCTGTAAGAACGCGCTGAGTAACTGAGTGACTGAGTAGAAGGCGCCGGCGGCTGTTGTTACTAAGTCACTCAGTTACTCAGTCACTCTTCTCTCACGCCCTGGACAAATACTCGCCGCTGCGCGTGTCGACCAGGATATGGTCGCCGTTGTTGACGAAGGCGGGCACGCGGACCCGCGCGCCGCCCTCGCAGACGGCGTCCTTGAGGTTGTTCGTGACCGTGGCGCCTTTGAGTTCCGGCGGCACGTCGGTCACGATGAGTTCCACCGAGGAGGGGAGTTCCATCTGGACGGCCTTCTCATCGACGAACCCGATGATGACCTGGAGGTTGGGTGTCAGGTACACCGACTGGCCGCCTATGAGGACCACGGGCACGCGGACCTCTTCGTACGATTCCATGTCCATGAAGACGTGGTTGTCGGCCTCGGAGTAGAGGAAGTTCATCGGCTTGCGCTGGAAGATGGCCTGCTCGAAGAGTTCGTCGGTGCGGAACCGCTCGTCGAGGACCTGGCCGGTCTTGAGGTTCTTGAGTTTCAGCACCTGGCTTGACCGCCAGTTCCCCTTGGCAACTTTATCGTTCTCGACGACGATCCAGATGCCGTTTTTCCAGGAAACGCCCATGCCGCGACGCAGATCGATTGCCTTGATAGTGCTCATGCTCTGGCTTCTCTCCCTCGGGATCCCGAAACCGGACTCACAGGCGCACTTACCAAGTTTGCGCCAGAGACATAAGATATACCAAAACGGGCCGCGCGTCAATGACGAAGCCCCGTTTGAGTAGTGCGTCAGTTACGAGGGGGTCTGGAGCCCTATTCGTAAGGCTCCTGACTCCCTCGTAACTGATGCACTACGCGTCTAAACCCCGCTGTTCCCGACCCCGCCCCCGTGGTATACTCAGGCCGGCCTCGGCTCCAGAGGCGTATTCTTCATCCGCTCAGGCGAGGGAGAAAACCATGCTTCATGATCGTATGACGCGGCGCGAGGCGCTTGTGGCGGGGGCTGCCGCGATGCTGCCGCTTGCCGCGGTATCGGTGGCATCGGCGGCGGGCGACCCCCAGCCGCAGCCCGTCCTGACCGTCGGCATCGCAACGTTTGGGTTCACGGATTACACGAACCGCCGCCTGGCCGAGGAGTTGGCAGCGCAGGGCCTGCGCACGGTGCAACTCTTCCTCAGCCAGACCGACAGCCGCTACTGGAAATACAACGGGCGATCCGACCTCTCGGACCTGACTGCCGCGCGGTGCCGGGAGATCGCCGACGCCTATCGCTCGGCGGGCATCGCCATCCACAGCCTCGGCGTCTACACCAACCTGATTCACCCCGATGAGGCCGAGCGAAAGGCCAACCTGGCGTACTTCGAAGCGATGATGAAGGTCGCGCAGGCCATGGGCGTGCGCAACCTGATTACCGAGGCGGGGCACCACGAGCCCGAGAAACCCGCGCCGGTGGCGTATCACTTCCAGGAAGAAGTCTGGAAACGGATGGTGGCCACGACCAAGGAACTCGCGCAACGGGCCGAGGGCCAAGATGCGACCGTGCTCTTCGAGCCGTTCTTCCGGGGTTTCCTCGCCAGCGCGAAACGAACACGGGTGTTTCTTGAGGAGGTCGGCTCCCCCCGCATCCGGGCGCTGTTGGACCCGGCCAACCTGCTCGAAGTCAACGACCTCGACGAGATGTTCGGGCAACTCAGTTCCTGGATCGACTGCCTGCACGCCAAAGACCGCAAGATGCACGTCGATCGCGGCGTGCCGGCGGGCCAGGGGGACCTCGATTACAAGAAGTTCGTTGCCCTTGCCGCCAAGCACACGCCCAAGGCGCCGCTGATCCTGGAGTACGTGGGCGCCGGCGACTACAAGCAGGCCCTGGCACACCTGCAGAGCGCCATGCGTGGCTGATTGCGCCCACCCGAGAATGTGCACATGCGGCGCGAAGCCCCGGCCTAGCCCCCGAAGGGGGCGTGCCGCCGTCCACGGCTTACGCCGTGGGCTATTTTCTCGACGCCCCTTTCAGGGGCTGGCAGGACCTGTGCCCCTTATTACGCACTGTGCCCGCAACTCTCTTGGCTTACCGCCGCCTCTTACTATAATAGCGCCGCCCAAGGTGGGCGCACGGTCAAAGAGGCATCGATGTCTCGATTCACCTGTCATACCCTGCTGAGGTTGCTTGCGTTGTTTGCGCTGGCGGCCTTTTCGCACGGCGCGATGGCGGCTGACGTCCTGGTGGAGGCCGAGTCCTTCGCCGACCTCGGCGGCTGGGTCGTCGACCAGCAGTTCATGGACATCATGGGGTCGCCGTACCTTCTGGCCCACGGCCTCGGCAATCCGGTCGCCCCGGCCCGCACCGAGATCGAGTTCCCCGAGGCCGGCGCGTATCACCTGTGGGTCCGCACCAAGGACTGGGCGCCCCCGCACCATCCGGGCACGTTCAAGGTCGTCATCGACGGCGTGCCGGCGAGCGTCTTCGGCAACCAGGGCCGGGGCTGGATGTGGCAGGACGGCGGCGCGATCCAGATCAATGGCAAGAAGGCCACGCTGGAACTCGTGGACCTGACGGGCTTCGAGGGCCGCTGCGACGCACTCTACTTTACGACCGATGCCACACGCCTTCCGCCGAATGAGCCCGATGACGCGATGGCCTCGTGGCGCCGCAAACTCCTGGGCCTGCCCGAGACGCCCCCCGCGGCCGGCGAGTTCGACGTCGTCATAGTTGGCGGCGGCATTGCGGGCACGGCGGCGGCCGTCACGGGCGCGCGGCTGGGATGCACGGTGGCGCTCATCCAGGACCGGCCGGTGCTCGGCGGCAACGCGAGTTCGGAAATCCGCGTCCACACCGGCGGCCAGTCGGGCAGACTCATTGTCGATGAGATCAACGCGAACTATAACGCCGCCGCCCAGGCCGCAGTCGCGAGCGGGTCGCACCCCACGATCAAGTTCGACGAGCGGCGCGAGAAGGTCGTCGCCGCCGAGCCGAACATCAAGGAGTTCCTGGGCTGGCACGCCTTCCGCGTCCAGACCGAGAAAGGGGCGCATCACGAGCGTCGACGCCAAGAACACGCGCACCGGCGAAGAGAAGCGGTTCACCGGGCGCATCTTCGTCGATTGCACGGGCGACGGCTCGGTCGCCGCGTGGGCCGGCGCCGAGTTCCGCATGGGCCGCGAGGCCCGCGGCGAGCACAACGAGTCGCTCGCCCCCGAGAAGGCCGACAAGATGACCCTTGGCACGAGCATCATGTGGGGTACCCGCGACACGGACCACGACACCACCTTCCCGGCCGTGCCGTGGGCCAAGGAGGTCTCGAAGGACCTCGCGGCGGCCGCCGGCGACTGGACGTGGGAATACGGCCACAACCTCGACACGATCAAGGACGCCGAGGAAATCCGCGACCACATGCTGCGGGCCATCTACGGCTCGTGGTCAACGATGAAGAACGAGAAGGAGACGGCCAGGTACTCCCGGTCGGAATTCTCGTGGGTCGCCTACGTGGCCGGCAAGCGCGAGTCGCGCCGCGTCATCGGCGATTATATCCTTACGCAGAATGACATCCTGGAACTCAAGCAGTTCCCCGACGCGGTGGCCACCGGCTCCTGGTCGATCGACCTGCATTACCCGAAGGGCTACGACTTTCGCACCTACGCACAGTTTACGAAGACCAAGCCGTACCCGATCCCGTACCGGTGCTTGTACTCCAGGGACATCGAGAACCTGATGCTGGCCGGCCGCAACATCAGCGAGACGCACGTGGCCCTGGGCTCGACGCGCGTCATGAATACGGGCGGGCAGATGGGCGTGGCCGTCGGGGCAGGGGCGTTCCTCTGCAAGAAATTCTCCACCACGCCGCGCAGCGTGTACCAGAAGCACCTGGAGGAGTTGCTCAAGGTCGTCAAGGGCGAAGGGGAGTACGCCGAGAAGTTGAAGTCTAAGTTCGGGCCGCCGTCGGCGCCGACGGCGCCGGCAGCGGCGGCCGGAGTGGCGCAGGACCTTCAGGTCCGGACGCTCAGCGCGTCGGCCTTGCGGTGCAGCACGAGTTTCCCGATCACCGAGTTCCCGAAGACGCTGGAAGGGCTGCCGTGCGTCACGGTCGCCCGCGGCGAGAATGGGGCGCCGGCCCCGGGCTTTGCGTTCACTATCGACAAGCCCGTGACGGTTTATCTTGCGGTGCACGACCGCGGCGATGCGGGGCTGCCCGCCGGATGGGAGAAGACAGACATGCGTATCCGCTGGACGGCCGGCGGGGGCGCGGCCAACACGGACACGGTCTACCACAAGGATTTCCCCGCCGGCAAGGTCGAGGTCCCCGGCCACCAGGGCAAGGCGGGCCAGTACTTCGGAATCCCGCACATGGCGATTGTGGCCGGCAAGGACGGCGCGGCGGTGAAGGTGACGACGGCGGGGAACTAGGTTGCGATTGGCGCTCATGACACAGAAAAAGGTCCCAGGACCCTTTTTCGGGGTTATAATTATCGATCACATGCGGCAGTAACTGGAGAGCGATAGCATGGTCTACCGCGGCCGGGTGAAAAACGGCATGGTGGTGCTGGAAGGGTCGGTGCGGTTGGAAGAAGGCGCCGAGGTGAGCGTGCGCCCGCTCCGCAAGGCCACCCGCGCCTCAGGCCGCAAGAAGAAACCGCCCACGCTCTACGAGCGATTGAAATCGGTTGCCGGCAAGGCCAAGGGCCTGCCGCCTGATGCCTCGATCAACCACGACCACTACCTGTACGGGATGCCCAAGCGCAAATGACCGCGGTCTTCGCCGACACGTCGTTCTACATCGCGCTGGTGAACCCGCGCGACGCCGCGCACCCGGCCGCGATGGATTTCGTGCGGCAGTTCCGCGGCAAATCGGTGACCACCGAGTACGTTCTTGTTGAAGTGGGCAACTGGCTGGCCCGCTCCGGGGACCGAGGCGTGTTCCTGAATCTTCTCAGAGACTTGCGGGCCGACTCCCGCGCGACCATCGTTGCAGGCAGCCATGCTTTGTTCGAGGCAGGGCTGGGCTTCTTCTCCGGGCGGCCTGACAAAGGTTGGTCGATGACCGACTGTATCTCGTTTGTCGTGATGGCGCAACATCAACTCACGGAAGCCCTGACGGCGGACCACCACTTTGAGCAGGCGGGGTTCAAGGTTCTTCTCAAGTAGCCGCACGTGCTTCACTATGGCGATGACGGCATACGGAGACGCCCGGTGAAATCCGCGGCTGCGTTATCGCTGGCCCGGGGAGCAATCGCATGACTCGCACGACTGCCGCAACCCTCATGGGCCTTCTCGCCCTCTCGCTTGCCGCGGGCTGCGCGAAGCCGGCTTTGCCCGACCACGATCAGCGGCTGCCGTGCGGCAACCTGTATTACCTGGACGGGGCCGGCGGGGGCACCGCGCTTGTCAACTGGTGCGGCGGCGTCCGCGACGGCCTTCTGGAGGCAGGGTACGCCGGCGCCTGCGAGATGTTCACCTGGCAGACCGGGCTGGGCGCCGTTGCGGATCAGGACGCCGACGTGCGGTACAAGCGCGAGAAGGCGGCCGAACTGGCCCAGCGCATCCGCGAGTACCGCAAAGAGCAGCCCGACGCCCCCGTTAGCCTCATCGGCCTCTCGGCGGGCACGGCCGTGGCGGTGTTCACCGCTGAGGCGGTGCCGGATGACTGCCCCATCGACGTGGTGGTGCTCCTGGGGGCCTCGATCGGCTCCAACTACGACCTGACGAAGGCCCTGCGCCACATCCGCGGCAAACTCTACATTTTCACTTCCCCGAATGACGGAGTGCTCGGCCTTCTGCTGGCGGTGACCGGCACGGCCGACCGCCAGCCCGGCTCGGCCGCTGGAATAACGGGGTTCGTCATGCCCGGCAATGCGACCGACGAAACGCAAAGACTCTACGCGGAGAGACTGGTCACGATCCCTTGGACGAGGGACCTTGAGCGCGTCGGCAACTACGGCCACCACCTCGATAACGTGAACAAGGATTTCATACGCGAGCAGGTGGCGCCCCTGGTGATGGGCGGCAAGCCCCCGGCGGCGCCCGCCCGCACATCTCCCCGAAGCGGCGGCTGATCTTTGGCGGCCCACCGGCGACGGCGCAGTTCGTCAGTTACGGTTACGGCGAGCAGTACGCAAGGAGGGTGGCATGCCCACGCGCCGTTGCGTGGGCATGTGCCGCGCGGAAAGACAGCATGCCCACGCAAACAGCGGCGTGGGCATGCCACCCGGCAAGCCGTGACTGCGCCGCCGGTTTACGGCGACTTGGCGGCGAAGATGGCGAGGTTGCTGCCGACCGGCCGCTCGGTGGCGGGCTTATTGTCTGTGCCGCAAGGGATGTTGACGACGCGCGCCTCGGTATCGGCCATGCAGAGGGTGGTCGATCCGCCGCCGTCGAGGCAGATCGCGTCGGTCACGCCGTAGTCGCGTCGCAGCATGTCGGCCGCCTCAGCAGCGGTCATGCCTTCGCTCACACCCGGCTGCCGTCCATCGACGGTGAAGAGAATCAGCGTGCGCCCGGGCGCCAGGCCGATTGCGGTGTGAGGCTGGAGCGTGTTGTGCCATTTGCCCGTGCCGGCGGTGTTGGCACCGCCGGTGATAATCTGCTCGTTGCCCGAGACGGCGTTGTGGAGCGTGACCGGCTCGGCGACCGTGCGGCCAGTCGGGTCGGACATGCTGCGGTGGACGATGCTCGCATGGTTGGCGGCATCTATGTTCAGGGCGGGGGCGTTGGGGCGGATGGCATACGGCTTGGGCGGATTGGCGTCGAATGGCGAGTACGCGGTGCCGTTGGAGGCGGCCAGCCCGACGAGGTCGGCCGTCCCGGGGTCGGGGCTGGGCGCGGGCCAAGGCTCGAAGTAGTGGGCGTTGATGGCAACCTGGGCGTGCTGCGCGGCAAGAAATTGCCGCGTGGTCTGCTTGACGGTGTCCAGCGGCCCCGAGTGCGGCGTGACGAGAAAGCGTATGCCCGGGGCCGCCAAGTCGATCTTGATGATGTGGATGCGCAGGGGGCGGGGCGCGGCTTCCGTCCGGTCGATGTGCGTGACACCGACGAAGGGTTGCGAGGTTTTTTCGGCCGCGCCCAGGCCGGGCGCAGCCAGGGGGATCAGCGCGACCGCCAGGACCAGCGCGAGGGCGAGGCGAGGAGTTCGCATGCGCCGCTCCTCCTCTCACTTTGCGGCGGGGCGTTGCGAAGTAATCGTTCGCGGCCGGCCCGCGTCGGACCGGCCGCTACGACTCCATGTGGAACCGATTCGCCCTAGCGCCTGCGCCTTAGCATGCGAAGCGCGCAGGCGCCGGCAGCCAGCAGGGCCAGCGTGGCCGGCTCGGGCGTGACATTGAAGTACGCGTCGGTGACCGTGGCGAAGTCGATATCCAGCGACACCGCCGCGTCTCCGCCGGTGAAGGTGTCCGTGTGATTGCTGTAGGCCACCATGACGTACCACGCGCCCGGGTCCAGGTCTTCCGTCGGCGTGTGAGAGAGCACGTTCTTCTCGAGCATCTCGCTGAACTCGTACGCGCCGTCTTTGTCACTCGACATCTCCATATAGTTCTTGGTGACCTTCTCGTCCGTTGACGCCAACCATCCAATCGTCGGCCTCTTGTCGGTCGTATCGAAGCCCATCGCCTGGGTAAACGTCGGCATCCCGGTTGGCACGTCCTTTTCGGGTCCAAGGATAGTGAAGTTGCGGGTGACGCCATCGCTGCCCTTGAGGGCAAGGTTGTAGGTGCCGGCCGTGAACCCGTCAAGGTCGGATTCCGTGGTAGAGCCGAATTCGAGCCACCAACTCTTGTCGTCGGTGTCGTATTGCAGGCCATAAACGGCGCCCCCCGGACCCGGAGAGGTAATCGTGCCCTCGATGATATTGGTGCCCATGACCTCGACATTCACGCTATGGAGGGTCGTACCGCTGATCGAGGTTTCCTTGAGCCTGCTAACCGAGATCCGGCTCGGCGTCGCCTGGCCGACTCCCGCAACGACGCCGCCTAGCGCCAGACCGTTGTTCACGTGTGTGTTGCCGGTGAAGTCGGTGGGTGTCAGGGAAGAGAAGGTTGCGGCCACGCCAGAGGGGGTGGTTATCGCTATCGAAGTGCCGCTCGCGGTCTGAACACTGCCGGAGACGCCGTAGTTGACCCCCGACTGGGGCTTGTAATAGAGGTCGCCAGCGGTTCCTTGGGCGAGTTCCCAGCTACGGTTGAACTGGACGGCCGCCTCAAAGTGATACGTGTTGTTGACCACGAGCGCCGACGGAGTCGGGCAATAGTAGCTTCCGGGGTCCGGGCCGGCAAAGAAGCCCGTCGGCAGCGTCGGAGTGCCGACCGTATAGGCCATGCCCTGGGGCATATCCCAAGAATTAACAAGATTCGCATTGAACCAGGTGCCCGCCGCCAGCGATGAATTGACCGTCACGTCGAGCGTGACGGTGCGCGTCTGGTTATTGTCCGTGAGGACCGGATCGGAGATGGACCGCGAGATGGAGACCGGCGGCGCTCCCATGGAATAGGGCTGAATGGCGCCAGCCTCCATCGTCGCTCCGTCAGCGGGGACGCCCAGCCATGTCCCCGTCAGGGTGTTCGTGGTGCCGCCCGTCCAGTTGATGTGACTCAGCCCGGGGGACCCGGACCGCACGTCGCTCAGGCCGTTGGGCAAGGTGATCTGGGCCGAGGGCCCCGTCACCGTCCCGCTCTGAACGTTGTACTGGAGTTGGAAGTTGCGCTCCCACAGGGTGGCGGGCGAAGCCGTGTACGAATCCCCCTGGACGGACGCCCACAAGGAGTCATACACGCTTACCTGGGCCTTGGGAATCTCTGCGAAGACCTGTGTCTCAGAGACTGCCGGCACGCCCACAACGCCCGTAAGCAGAACTGCGGAAACAACGAGAAGCCTGAAAGTACGCATGCTCTCCCTCCCTGCGCGGCTATTTTACCCGGCGCGCCCCCCCGCGCAGCAGCGTACCAGTTGCTCGAACGTGTCTAGGACCTGTCGATTCGCTCCCCCGAGCGCAATATTCTAATACATCATCTTTGCTGCTTTGTCAAGGTGAAAATGATTTTACTTGGGATTTTCCATATGACCCTCTGCTCTTGGCCGTCGCGAGCGGCAGGGGGCGGGCGCCATCCGCCCCGGCGGCACAATTCAGAGCGGGCTGAGGCTAACGCAGATTACGCAGATTACGCAGATTGCGCAGGCGGAATATACGGCCCTGAGCGCATTTGTGCCGCACGCTCAGCCGGCGGCGGGTACGGAGACCCGCCGCGCAGAATGACATTGCAGCGCCGGGTGGCGATGTGGGGCTAAACATTTCGCCGCCGCTTCGCCGATAAACCCAGGGAGCGAGGGAGGTCCCTGTCATGAGCAAAACGATTGCAGCGCTATGCCTTGCGCTTGTAGTATGCGCGGGATGCAGCGGCGGCCTCGGCTTTAACGGCCGCAACCCCGAGGATTACGTCAAGCCAACCATTGCCGTTATGAAGTTCGAGAACCGGGCGGGCTTTCCGCTGAACTGGAGCCTGGGCGACGGCATGCAGGAAATCCTCGTCGACCGCCTCTTGGCCACCGGCCGCTACCACGTCGTCGAGCGCCAGGAACTGGGGGCGATCATGCAGGAACTCAAGTTCCAGCAGGGCGGGGCCACGCGGCCGCAGGGCAAGGTCGCCACAGGCCGCATCCGCAACTGCCAGTACCTTATCAAGGGCGCCGTGACCGACTTCGGCCACGTCTCAACCAACACCGCCGGCGTGAGTACGTGGAACTGGGACCTCTTCGGCGGCTCGAACAGGGCCGTCATGGGCATCGTCCTGTACGTGGTCGACGTGGAGTCGGGCGAGATCATCGCGTCCGAGAATATTGAAGAATCGGTGTCGGCCAGGGACCTCCAGGTCAAGGCTGCCTACGAGGGAATCTCGTTCGGCGGGTCGGTGTTTTAC